>JASHQP010000197.1 GCA_030039095.1 Streptosporangiaceae bacterium | reverse complement strand
GCCCCGTGGCCGCGCCCGTTCGCGTTCCCGGCCGCAGGCCACAGGCTGGGCGTCACGCCGCCGGACGCCGGCGTCCGGCGGACGGAATCGTCCCGGCCGGCGTTCTCGTGATAAGCGAGTTCGCCGGCGTCGATGCCCTCGGCGTCGTCGCCCGGCCCGGCCAGCAGCAGCCGGTACAGCGGGCAGCGGGCGGTCAGCTCCTCGTGCGTGCCCTCGTCGGCCAGCAGCCCCTCGTCGAGGACCGCGATCCGGTCGGCGAGCTGGAGCGTCGAGCGGCGGTGCGCGATGAGCAGCGTGGTGCGCCCGGCCATGACGTTGCGCAAGGTGGCGTGGATCTGCGCCTCGACCGCGGCGTCGATCGCCGATGTGGCATCGTCGAGGATCAGGATGGCCGGGTCGGTGATCAGCGCCCTGGCGAGCGAGACCCGCTGGCGCTGGCCACCGGACAGCGTCAGGCCCTGCTCGCCGATCACGGTGTCGTAGCCGTCCGGCAGGCTGGTGATGAACTCGTCAGCCTCGGCTGCCCTGGCCGCGGCGACGATCTGCTCTTGCGTCGCGTCGGGCCGGCCGTAGCCGATGTTGGCGCGTATCGTGTCGGAGAACAGGAAGCTGTCCTCCATCACCAGGCCGATCGAGGCGCGCAGTGAGTCCAGGGTCAGGTCCCGGACATCCTGCCCGCCGATCCGGATCGCACCGCCGCCGACGTCATAGAAACGGGGCAGCAGCAGGGAGATCGTGGATTTCCCCGACCCTGATGTCCCGACGACGGCCACCGTCTCGCCGGGCCGTACGTGCAGTGACAGACCCCGGAGCACCGGCTGGGATGGCAGGTATCCGAACGTCACGTCGTCCAGCTCGACGTCGGGCGTCCCATCCGGCAGCACCGCAGCGTCCGGCTTCTCGGTCACGACCGGCCTCGAGTCGATCACCTCGTACACCCGGATCACGCTGGCCCGGGCCTCCTGGCCGATCGTGATCAGGCTGGACAGCGCGCGGACGGGCGCGACCATCTGCCCGATGTAGAGAGAGAAGGCGAGGAACACGCCGATCTTGATGTCGCCGTGCAGGGCGAGCCAGCCGCCCAGCGCGAGGACGCCGACCTGGCCGAACATGGGGATCGCCCCCAGGGCCGGGTTGTAGCGCGCCGTCAG
Organism: Streptosporangiaceae bacterium; assembly: GCA_030039095.1. The sequence goes on along the minus strand of JASHQP010000197.1, from coordinate 2,486 downwards.
ACGGACGACGCGCACCCGGGCGGAGTACAGCACCCGGGCGACGCCCTCCAGCCGCTCGATCTCCTGCTCCTCCTGCCCGAAGCCCTTGACCACGCGCACGCCGGTCACCGCGCCGTCGACGACGCCTGCGACCTGCGACTCCTTCTGCTGTGCATCCCAGCTGGCGGGAAAGAGCTTGCGCCGCGAGGCGATCGCGATCAGCCAGAGCGCGGGCGCGATCGCCAGGGCCACGACGGTGAGCAGCGGCGACAGGCAGGCCATGATGACGATCGACAGCACGAACAGCAGGGCGTTGCCGAGCAGCATCGGCACCATGCCGAGCAGGCTCTGGACCATGTTGAGGTCGGAGATGGCGCGGCTGACGATCTGGCCGGTGTGCAGCTGGTCCTGGCGTGCCCCGTCGAGCTGTTCCAGTGACGCGAAGAGCTCGGTGCGCAGGTCGTGCTGGACGTCGAGCGACAGCTGCCCGCCACGGTAGCGGCGGGTATAGACACCGGCGAAGCTGAGCAGCCCGGCCGCGATGAGCACGCAGGCGCCCAGCCATATCGGCTCGTGGTGCGCGATGATCGCGCTGTCCACGATCCACGCCATGATCAGCGGGATGGTGGCCTGGACGAGGGTGGCCACGAGTGACCCGCCCAGCGCCGCAACCTCCAGTCCAGGGTGCCGCCAGCAGTAGCCGGCCAGCCGCCGCAGCCAGCCCGCACCCATGCCCCCGCCCACCTTCCCGGCCTCCTTCACGGCAGGCGTCCCGGCCCCCTTCACGGCCAGCGCCCCGCTCGCGGCCCTGCCGCGCGCGGGCGCCCTCATGCCGATCCCCGGCCTGCGGCGCGCCGTCCAGCCGGCGACTCGGCCAGAGCGGCAGGTGGCATCGTGCTGCCATGCCGGGCCCGCCTGACCTCGTCCATCGCCTCGTCGAGCGCGCCGAACGCGTGCAGGACCGCCTCGGGCGCGCTGGTCTGGGCGAGCAGCCGGCCCAGCCACTCGCCATACGCGGCGTCCGCGCGCTCGACGGCGGCATGGCCGGATTCGGTCAGGCAGAGCCGGACCACGCGGCGGTCCTTGGGTTCGGCCTCGCGCCTCGCGTAGCCGGAGGCGACCAGCCCGTCGGCGATCGCGGTCAGGGTCGGCTTGGCGACCGCCAGCCGCTCGGCCAGCTTTGCGGACCGCTCGCCGCCGGCGCCCGCCAGCTTCAGGATGCGGTACTGCTGCGGGGTGAGGTCGGTGTCGACCCTCTCCAGCCCGCGGAACATCCGAAGCAGGATCATCACCACCTGGGACGCCCGCTGCTCGGCCTGGCCCTCGCTCACCGTGCCAGCTCCCATCCGTCCGTTCCGGCATTAAGGTACGTCAGTCTTACAATTCGCTAGTCTAATAAATTCCCGGCTGCGTCGAACTGTGCTCGGCTGGGTACGTTCCGTCAGCAACCGGCTTATCGTGGTGGGAACGGGAGCCGATGCGACGGGGGACGTGATTCGAGCTCGTGCAATCGCTGCAGCCTGAGGATCCTCAGCAGATTGGCAGGTACCAGCTGGTTGCCAGGCTCGGCAGCGGCGGCATGGGCCGGGTCTATCTCGGCCGGTCGCCCGGGGGCCGGCTGGTAGCCATCAAGCTGATCCGCCCGGAGCTCGCCGACAACGCCGACTTCCGGAGGCGGTTCGCACGCGAGGTGACCGCGGCCAGGACGGTGGGCGGGATGTACACGGCCACGGTCGTGGACGCGGACCCGGAGGCCACGGCGCCATGGCTGGTCACCGCGTACATCGACGGCTCGTCGCTCGCGGACGTGGTGGCCACGCACGGCCCGCTTCCGCCCGACTCGGTGCTGCAGCTCGCGGCGGCCCTGGCCGAGGGCCTGTGCGCCATTCACGCCGCCGGGCTGATACACCGCGATCTCAAGCCGACGAACGTGCTGCTGGCCGGGGACGGGCCGCGGATCATCGATTTCGGCATATCCCGGGCGATGGACGCGACCGGCATGACGATGACCGGCTTCGTGGTGGGGTCGCCCGGGTTCATGTCTCCGGAACAGGCCGAGGGGCGCGAGGTCGGGGCGCCGAGCGACGTCTTCAGCCTCGGCGCGCTGCTGGCCTTCAGCGCCACCGGTGAGGGCCCGTTCGGCGAGGGCAGCACGCCCGCGCTGATCTACCGCGTGGTGCACGGAACGCCCGATACGGCCCGGCTGCCCGAGCAGGTGCGGCCGCTCGTCGAGCGCTGCCTCAGCAAGGACCCGCAGGCGCGGCCCAGCTCGCAGCAGATCCTCGACGAGCTCGGCGGTGAGCAGCCCGAGGCGGGCTGGCTTCCCTGGCCGGTGGCCGGGCCGACGCAGGGCGGCACGCTGCCGCCGGAGATCGCCGGGCTCTCCGCGGCGCGTGCGGTTTCCGTGCCCCCGCCCACCGAGTCGGCCGGCCCGTCAGCGGGCGGGGCGCCGCCGGGCCCGATGACTGTCGATTCCGGTGCCGGTGCGGCGTCCAGCGTGCCGCCCG
>JASHQP010000196.1 GCA_030039095.1 Streptosporangiaceae bacterium | reverse complement strand
GGTTCGGGGCCGGCGGGTTCGGGGCCGGCGGGTTCGGGGCCGGCGGGGCTGCCGGCAGTTCCGGGCCGCCGACCGAGACGGCGCGGGTTCCGGGATCCCGGTCGCCCGGCCCGACCAGGCCGGGACTGACCGAGCCGGACGACCCGTATGGCGGTCTCTACCGGGATTCACGGGCTTCGCGTGAGCAGCAGCCTGCGGGCTGGGCGCCGCAGTCTTCGGGGCGCGGGCCTGGCAGGGCACCGCCGGGCGGGTACGGCGCGGTCGCCCAGCCAGTGCCCGCCCGCCCATGGTGGCGCTCGCGCGCCTTCATGGCCGCGGCCGTTGCCGTGATCGTGGTCGCCGCGGCCTCGTTCACCGCGCTGCACCACGGCGGCACCGGCTCCGGCGGCACCGGCTCCGGCGGGGGCGGCACCGGCGGGGTCACGGCGGCCCTTCAGCCCCCGCCGTGCACCCAGTCGACGGGCAGGGCCAAGGCTCTGTCCGGCGTCCACAGCCAGGACGTGTCGGTGGGCGGGAAGCCGTTCGGCGTGGCGATCACCTCGGACGGAAAATACTCGTTCGTCTCGACCGGCAACGACGTGGTCGTGCTGAACAACCACGGCGGCTCGCTGGCGCCGACGCAGATCGCGACGATCCCGGCGCAGGGCGCAAAGAAGGGTGAGGCGATCACCCCGGACGGCAACTATCTGCTGGCCGCGGCCGGCAGCGGCGCCTACGTGATCAGCGTGCGCGAGGCCGAGGCCGGAGACGGTGGCGCCGTGCTCGGAACCCTGACCAGCCCGCACGGTGCGGGAGCGGTCGAGATCGAGGTCTCGCCGGATAGCCGTTACGCGTTCGTCACGCTCCAGAACAGCGGCGGTGTGGCCGTGTTCGACCTGCGGAAGTCGCTCGCCGGAGGCTTCGACCAGTCCGGGCTCGTCGGCGTGGTCCCGGTCGGCCCGGACCCGGTCGGGATCGCCCAGTCCCCGGGTGGCCGGTGGCTCTACGTGGCGCAGGAGGGCACGCAGACTCCCCCGGCCGAGGGAAGGCTGTACGTGCTGAGCGCGAGCCGGGCCGAGACAGATCCCGGCAAGACAGCGATCCAGACGTCGGCCATTGCCGGCTGCGGGCCGGCCCGGGTCGTCGTGTCCGGCAACGGCGACGACGTTTGGGTCACGGACCGGGAGAGCAACGCGCTGGTCGCGTTCTCGGCCGCTAAGCTGCTCACGAAACCGGCGGATTCCCTCATCGCCAGGGTCAATGTGGGGCAGAACCCGATCGGGGCGACCTTCATCAGGGGCGGTACGCAGATCATGGTGGCCGACGCCAACCTCAACCACTATCCGGGGGCCGACACCCTGATGCTGGTCAGCACGCAGGTGGCGCTGCGGGGCGGATCCGGCGCCGTGCTCGGCGTGACGCCGTCGTCCGGCCAGATGACGCGTGAGTTTGGTCTGGAGCCGGGCGGAACCCTGCTGGTGTCCGACAGCGGATCGGGCAAGGTGCAGGTCATCGACACGGGAAGCCTGCCATGACCAGCTACGGATACGGCCGGCCGACCCGCCGCCGGCACCCGGTCCGCATCATCATCATCGTGGTGATCGTGCTGATCGCCCTGCTGGTCGCGGCCGACTTCGCGGCGCGGGCGTTCGCCGAGAACAAGGCGGCGTCCGAGATCCAGCAGCAGGGATTCCCCAAGAAGCCGAGCGTGGACATCGAGGGGTTCCCGTTCCTGACCCAGGTCGCCGCGCACCAGTTCCATGACATCCAGATCAGCTCCACCAACGACCTCGAGGGACCGCTGGACATCTCGAGCATCAACGCGTCGCTGAAGAACGTGCACATCAACGGGGCGTTCAGCGGCGGGACGATCGGCACCCTGTACGGGACCGCATCGATCACGTTCACTGCGCTCGCGAACGCGATGACCTCGCAGGCAGGCTCGCTGGGCCAGCTCGCCAACGCCGGGCTGACGTTCTCGGCGGCGGGCCCCAACGAGGTCAAGGCCTCGCTGAACGTGCTGGTGTTCAGCGGCACCGCGGTCTGGCGCGTGACCAGGACCGCTGGTAACGCCATCAACATCCACCTCGTATCGGCCGGCGGCCTGCCGTCTTCCCTGCTCAGCCCCATCAGCGATATCACCCTGAACCTGCCGAAGCTGCCGCTCGGCCTGAAGATCCAGAGCATCAGCGTCAACTCATCCGGGCTGGTTGGTGTGCTGACCGGCCAGAATGTAAGTTTCGGCAGCTAGGGTCGGCGGTCGCGTCGCGTTCGGGGAAGTCGGTTTGACGAAGTGCGCCTGACGATCATCGGCCTCGGGGTCAGGCGGTCTACGGCATCCGCCGGTTCGCGCCGGGCTGGTCGGCGCCGTACGCGATTAGTGGGGAGTTTTCTAGTTGGTATTGGCTGAGGGAAACTCCCCGTCACAACGCTCCGGGTACGCGGTGCGCTAACTGACGCCGAGGTTGAAGTTGAAGTCGCCGATGTGGAATGACAGGCCGAAGCCGCCGAAGTGGTGGATGATCAGAGCCACCACCATAATGAGCAGGATCGCCACGAGGAGCCAGAACAGCCAGACAAGGAAGCCCGGTATGGGCCACCGCGATGTACTCATGGCCATTCAAGCTTCCCGTCTGGCCAGAAAACATGCGGGAATTTTCTGAAATCTTGTGGAATTCCGCCCGCCCGGCTGACGCCCCAGTTCGACGTGGGGAGCGACCGCTACGCCTGGCTCACCGAGGACCTCTTCGTCGCCCGCGGCCGCCTGGCCGGGCCGAAGCGGATCGAGTACCACGTCTACCGGCTCGTCTAGTTCCTATGCCCGGTTGCTGATTCCTGCGGCGAAGCCGAGGATCGCGGCGGCGAGCCGGCCCGGGGTCTCGAGCTGCGGCACATGCCCGGTGTCCGGCAGCAGCCGGAACTCGGCGCCCGGGATCGCGGTGGCGTACGCCAGGCCATACTCCGGGTCCACGATCCGGTCGCTGGCTCCCCAGAGCACGCACGTGGGCAGCTTGATCTGGGGGAGCCGCCCGTTCAGGCCCTTCTCCGACATGTCGGTGCCTGCGTAGACCGCCAGCGCCTCGCGGTTGCCGGCCATCACGCGGCGTTCCTCCTCGCTCATCGCGGCGAGGTTGATCCGGAACGCGGCGGGGTTGTGGTAACTGAGCTCCGCCACCTGGTCAAGCGTGAGCGAGAAGAAGTCGGCGACCGGGTGGCCCGGGACCTCGATCCCGACGGCGTCGACCAGCACGATCGCGCCGGTCCGCGCGGATCCGGCGACCGCCATCTCGGCGGCGATCCAGCCCCCGATCGAGTTGCCGACCACGGTGACGTCGTCGAGCCCGAGATCGTCGAGCAGCGCAGCGTACAGCCGGGCGAGACCGGCGATCGTGGTCAGCCCGCCGGGCCGGGGGGTGCCGCCGAACCCCGGGTGGACGGGGACGATGACGCGGGCGGGCCCGGTGTCGGCGAGCAGGCCGGCGAAGCCGGTCACGGACTGCGGCCCGGCGCCGCCGTGCAGCAGCAGGTAGGTGGGCCCGGCACCGCGGTCGGTGTAGCTGACGTCGGCCGCGCCGATGCCATCCGCGGTGACGGTCCGGGTCGCGGCCGCGGGGGAGGCGTACTCGGTGGCCGGGACGGTGGCGTAGCGGGCCATCATGCCGACGACGTCGGCGGGCGTCATCGGCTGGCCGGCCGCGATCATGTCGTGCAGGTCACGGAAGTACTGCACGTACAGGTCCGGGGTGAACGTGTTGAGCAGCACCGCGGGCTCGCCGGCGGCGTTGCCGAATGTGTGCGGCGCGCCGGGCGGGACCATCACCAGGGTCCCGGCCGGGGCGTCGTGCGAGGTGTCGCCGACCGTGAACCGCGCCGTGCCGGAGACCACGTAGAAGCCCTCGTCGTGCCGGGCATGCCGGTGCTGCGGCGGCCCGTCGGTGTGCGGGGCGATGGTGATCTCGCCGAGGCCCAGCCGGTGTGCGGTCGTGCTGCCGTCTTCGAGGATGCGCATCTGAATCGGCCCGGACAGGGCGATCTCACCCTCGTGCGGCCCGGTGATCGATATCTCGTTCATGACGGTCCCCTGTTCTCATAAGAGTGACTCTCACGAAGACAGTAGACTCACATCAGCGTTTGTGCAAGTATGCTCTCATGACGAGAGACCGCTGCATCTGGGCTCGGGGCCGCTCGCGATGACGATGCGCCTGAACACGGGCCGGTCCAACCAGAAGGAGCGGACCCGCACCGCGATCGTGACGGCGGCGCGCGAGGCCATCGCTTCGGGGAACGAGATCACGATGCCGGACGTGGCCAGGCGGGCCCTCGTGTCCGAGGCCACCGCGTACCGGTACTTCCCGGACCTTGCCTCGCTGCTGCGGGAGGCGCTGACCGGCATCTGGGACAGCCCGGAGCACGCGATGGCCCCGGTGGCCGGGTCGGACGACCCGGTCGAGCGGATCGGCTTCGCGACCGAGGTTCTGCTGCGGGAGGTGCTGGGCCATCAGGCGGCCGTGCGCGCGCTGATCGCGGCGTCGGTCACCAGGCCGGCCATGGCCGGGGTGCGGCCTGGTCGCCGCATCGGGCTGATCGACGAGGCGCTGCGGCCTCTGAACGCGACGATGGCGGTACGGCGGCCTGCGGAATTCGAGCAGCTCGAGCGCGGTCTGTCGATCGTGGTGAGCGCGGAGGCGCTGTTCACGCTCACCGATTTGCTCGGCCTGGCGCCCGAGGCGGCCATCGCCAGCGCG
>JASHQP010000195.1 GCA_030039095.1 Streptosporangiaceae bacterium | reverse complement strand
CGGATAGCGCGAGGCCACCGTGGGCAGCGGCCCCAGCGCCCCGGCCGCCGCGGCGCGGTGCCGGGCCGAGCCGGTCAGCGCGGCGTAGCTGAGCAGCGCACCGGCGACCGCGAACGTGCCCGAAGGGGTTGGCCCGTCCGCCGGGTCGGCGGGCCGGTAGATCAGCCGCTCGCCGTCGTCCGCGGTGTCGTAGAAGCCTCCCGCCGAGTCGCCGAACCTGTCCAGCGCGGACTCGAGCAGCTCGCCCGCCAGGGTCACCCAGCCGGCTTCGCCGGTCACCCCGGAAAGGGCAAGATACCCCTCGGCGACGCACGCGTAGTCCTCGAGCACACCCGCGCTCGCGCCCGCTACCCCGTCCCTCGAGGTACGGGCCACGCGGCCGGCGGCCAGGTGGGTGCCGGCGATCAGCTCGGCCGCACCGCGGGCCGCCGTGATGAACTCCGGGCGTTCGAACAGCAGGCCCGTCTCGGCGAGAGCCGCGATCGCGAGCCCGTTCCAGGCGGCGACGACCTTGTCGTCCCTGCCTGGGCGCACCCGATGCCCCCGCGCTTCGAGCAGCGCGGCTCGGACCCGCGCGAACCGCTCGGGTTCCGCGGGATCGCGGCGCAACTGGAGCACCGACTGCCCCTGCTCGAACGTGCCCTCGCCGGTCGCACCGAACACCTCGGCCGCGTAGCTGGCGTCCGCCTCCCCGAGGACCTCGCGGAGCTGGCCGGGCGACCAGACGTAGAACTTGCCCTCCTCGCCCTCGCTGTCCGCGTCGAGGGCCGAGGCGAAACCGCCTTCGGCGGTGCGCAGCTCGGCGAGCATCCATTCGCAGGTCTCGGCCGCCACGCGGCGGGCGAGCTCGGAACCGGTGCGGCGCCACCAGTGTGCGTAGACCCGGGCCAGCAGCGCGTTGTCGTAGAGCATCTTCTCGAAGTGCGGTACTACCCAGCCCGCGTCCACCGAGTACCGCGCGAACCCGCCGGCCAGCTGGTCGTACATGCCGCCCCGGGCCATCGCGTCCATGGTGCGGGCGGCCATGCGCTCGGCCGCCTCCCCGGACGCGCCGCTGTGCCGCTCGTGGTACCGAAGCAGGAACTCGAGCACCATCGAGGGCGGGAACTTGGGGGCACCCCCGAATCCGCCCCGCGCCGCGTCGAAGCCGGATTCGAGCCCGGCGATCGCGGCCTCGCAGGCCTGGCTCAGCTGGTCCTGGCCCGGCGCGCCGCCCCCGGGCTCGACGCCCGACATCTGCTCGGCCAGGGCGGCGGCGATCCGCTGCGCCTGCCCGACGACGCGGCCCCGCTCCTGACGCCAGGCGTCGGCGACCCCCAGGACCAGGCGCTGGAACTGGCTGCGCGGGAAGTATGTGCCGCAGTAGAAGGGCTCCCGGTCCGGGGTCATGAAGACCGTCATCGGCCAGCCGCCTTGCCCGGTCATGGCCTGCGTGGCGGTCATGTAGACCGCGTCGACGTCCGGCCGTTCCTCGCGGTCTACCTTGATCGACACCAGGTTCTCGTTCATCAGCGCCGCGGTCTGCCCGTCCTCGAACGATTCGTGTGCCATCACGTGGCACCAGTGGCAGGCCGAGTATCCGACGGACAGCAGCACCGGAACGTCGCGGCCGCGTGCCTCGGCGAACGCCTCGTCGGACCATGGCCACCAGTCGACGGGGTTCCCCGCGTGCTGGAGCAGGTATGGGCTCGTTGCCGTGCGTAGCCGGTCAGCCATACGTTCCATCTTGCCCCGCCCGAGCTAGTGCGGCGGCGGCGGAGCAGCCAGCTCGTCAGAAAACCCGCGGAAGGCTGCTACCGTGCGTGTGTGACTACTTCCGGGCCGGCCACCCGCCCGCCCGGCCGCGGTACCCGGGTCCGGGGCACCCGCCAGGCCGAGGCGGTGTACGCGGTGCTGGACGGGCTGCCCGGGTTCTTCAGCGCGCAGCAGATTCACGCCGAACTGCGCAACCGGGGCGAGCATGTCGGGCTCACCACCGTCTACCGGCACTTGCAGGTTCTCAGCGAGGATGGCCGGGTTGACGCGATCCGCGATTCCAGCGGCGAGACGCTGTACCGCAAATGCCGCACCGACGCCCACCATCACCACCTGACCTGCCGCAACTGCGGCCGGAGCGTGGAGGTGGAGGGTCGCGCGGTCGAGCGCTGGGCCGAGCAGGTGGCCGCGGAGGCCGGCTTTACCGACGTGGGACACACGGTGGAGCTGTTCGGGCTCTGCCCGGAGTGCGGCACATCCTGACCGTCACCTCCGACTGACGGCTACCGCCGGGCCGGCTCGGCCGTCGACTCTCCGACGTTCACCTCCAGCCAGGCGCAGAGCGGCATGGTCGCCGCGAGGAATTTGGTCACGCGCTGCTTCGCTGCCGGGGTGCCCAGCCACGGCCCGGCCGGCCACTCTTTCCAGGCCACCACGCCCTTGTAGCGCAGCAGTGCGATCCGGGGGTGGTCGGCGCGATAGCCCCTGGGCGCCGTCTTGAGCACGTCATGGCCGTGCACGGCGACCTCGTGCCCCTCGACCCCCGCGATCACCCGCTCGAGCTCTGCGCCGGTCTCGTCGCTGGCCACCGCTTGCCGGTACCGCTCCAGCTGATCCGGGGCCATCATGTACATCCCGCTGCCCGCCGCAAGGCCCTGCGCCGATAGCTGCAGGTAGCCGTCGCCGATCACCGCGCTGATGCTGGTCTTGTACGGCGACTTGTCCTTGCTGAACCTGACGTCACGGTACGGCCGGAAGATCTTGGCCTCGCCGAACTGCTCCGCGAGTTCCTCCAGGAGCTCGCTCATCGGGCCGAGGACCTTCTCGTCATAGATCGCTTTGTGCGCCGTCCAGTAGGCCCTGGAGTTGTCCGCCTCCAGGCCCTCGTAGAAGTCCAGCGCCTCGGCTGGCCAGCCACCGAAGGACATCCAGGAATCCTACGCGTCGCTAGAATGCGGCGGGTGCTGCGCTTCCCCCTCATTCATCCGCCGCTGCTCGCTGCGCTCGGCGCGGCCGGGCACGGCGGGAAGGTCCTGCTCGCCGACGCCAACTACTCGCACAGCACCAACGTCAGCCCTGCGGCAACCGTGATCCACCTGAACCTCCGGCCCGGCCTGGTGACCGTGGAACAGGTGCTCGAGCCGGTGCTGGCGGCCGTTCCGGTGGAGGCCGTCATGGTCATGCGCCCGGACGACGGAAGCACCCCGGCGGTGTTCCCCCGATACCGGGAGATGCTCGGCGACGGCCTGCCGCTGCAGCCGCTCGGGCGCCTCGAGTTCTACGCCGAGTGCCGCAAGCCCGATCTCGCCGTGTGCGTGGCGACCGGCGACGACCGGCTGTACTCCAACGTGCTGCTCACGATTGGATATATCAGGCCAGCCACCCCATGAGCGATCGGAGGCAAGCCACATGACCCCGCCGAGCACAGGTGAGTTCTCCGGGCTAGCCGCCCTGATCACTGGCGGCGCCTCGGGCATCGGCCTGGCGACTGCGCGGCTGCTGGCCTCGCGGGGCGCGCGGGTGGTGATCCTCGACCGCGAGATACCAGCTGCGGCTGAGGGCGGCACGCCGGGCCACGACCGCCTCGGCGGCGACCCGCTGGACGCCGGCCTGCACCCGGCCGTCGCCGACGTCACGGACGATGCCGCCGTCCGGTCGGCGGTTGCCGGGGCGGTGGACGCCCTCGGCGGGCTTGACATCCTGGTCAACAACGCGGGCATCGGCGCGGCCGGCACGGTCGAGGACAACGACGACGCCGAGTGGCATCACGTCCTCGACGTGAACGTGCTCGGCATCGCCCGCACCTCGCGCGCGGCCCTGCCCGCGCTGCGCGCCTCCGTGGCCAGGCGGGGCGAGGCCGCGATCGTCAACACGTCGTCGATCGCGGGCATCGCGGGCCTGCCGCAGCGTGCCCTCTACTCGTCGACGAAGGGCGCCGTCTACGCGCTGACCCTTGCCATGGCCGCCGACCACGTCGCCGAGCACATCAGGGTCAACTGCGTGACCCCGGGCACCGCCGACACCCCGTGGATAGGCCGTTTGCTGGATGCGGCGCCCGATCCGGCGGCCGAGCGCGCCGCGCTGACCGCTCGCCAGCCGATGGGACGGCTGGTCACCGCCGACGAGGTTGCGGCGGGAATCGCGTACCTGGCCAGCCCGCTGGCGGGCGCGGTCACCGGAACGGCGCTGGCCGTCGACGGCGGGATGTCGGGCCTGCGTATCCGGCCGCGCACGTCCTAGTTCACGGCGGCTGGGGCTGTCCGGCCCGCGGTTCGCCGGGTGCGATGAGAACCGCGCGACGCGTCCGTCTACACGAGCACCGGACTTCCCAGCGACGAACAGGAGAGAAGAGTGACACATCCGACAGCGCCGGCGCCTTACCTTCACTTTGCCGGCACCGCCCGCGAGGCGCTGACCTTTTACTCTCACGTCTTTGGCGGTTCCGCCGAGATGCACACGTTCGAAGACTTCCATCGAACCGACGGGCCGGCCGAGGCCATCGCACACGGCTATCTCACGGGCGGCCCGGTTCAGCTCTTTGCCGCCGACGCGGCCGGTTACCAGCTCCCGCTCCGGTGCGAGGGATTGATGCTGTCCCTGCTGGGCACCGCTGACGCCTCGACCCTGAAGGACTGGTTCGCCAAGCTCTCGGAGGGCGGCCTGGTCGTGGACGACCTCCAGGTACGGCCGTGGGGTGCATCCGACGGCCAGGTCATCGACCGGTTCGGCCTTCACTGGCTTGTCGGATTCGAGGGCGACGAGGAGTGACAGGCGTGTAATGGCCGGCGGTCACGAGTCGCACCGCGGCTGCGTGCCCGGGAACACGTCCGACAGGTCGGATGACTCCCGGCAACACGTCTGAGCCTGGCTAGCGCCGTAGCCCGATAACCTGCGGCAAATCCGAACATATCATTTCGGTGACGGTACGGCCGACGGCCGAGGCTGCCCGTTGACATCCCGATACATCGGATCTATTTTCCTGGCACGTGCCACACGGATGGCCGCCATCGGGGGCGTTGTGGGTAGCCGTGTGCCCGACGAAGTGGACACAGGAGGACCGATGGTAGTTCGCAGACGCTTCGGCGTTACTGCCGTGGCCGGCCTCGCGGCCGCGGCCCTCATGGCGGGGATCGCGGCGTGCAGCTCGAGTTCCAGTTCCAGCACCCCGCCCAGCACGGCGAAATCCTCGACGGCGACCATCCCGATCGGTGTGGACCTCACCTACAACAACACGGCGTTCTGGGCCGCCTACATCAACTACGAGAGCCAGTACGCCTCGCAGGACCACGTCAAGCTCATCGGGCCGCTGCTCGCCGCGGCCAACGCGAGCCTGCAGAACCAGCAGATCGAGGAGCTCGTCAACGAGGGCGCCAAGGCCGTGATCGTGAACCCGGAGACGGCCACCAGCCTCGGCCCGGCGATCTCGTACGCGACCTCCCACCACGTGAAGCTGATCTCGGTCGACACGATCGTCGGCGTCGGCAAGGTGTACATGGTCGTCCGCGCGTCCAACCTGATCTACGGCCTCGACGCCTGCGCGTACATCAGCTCGAAGGTGAAGTCCGGCTACGTGCTCGACCTGGAGGGCGACCTCACCTCCTCCAACGGCGCCGACCGGACGAACGCGTTCGACGCCTGCATGGCCGCCAACGATCCAGGTGTCAAGATCCTCGAGGACCCCACGGTGTGGGTGGACTCGACCGCGGTGACCGACGCGCAGAACGCGGTCAACGCCTACGGCAGCCAGCTCAAGGCCATCTACTCGCAGTGGAGCAGCCCGGACACCGGGATCCTGCCCTTGCTGAAGCAGAAGGGCCTGACCGGCAAGGTTCTCGTGGTCAGCGACGACGGAGTCCCGTTCGAGATGTGCGACATCAGCCACGGGACCACGAACGCGTCCCAGTCCCAGCCGGCGAACCTGTACGCCGAATGGGCGCTGAAGTACGCGATCGACGCGGCCAAGGGCGTCGCGCTGAAGCCCGGCGACCCCGGTGGCGGGGCACCGGCGCTGCAGATGCTGACCTACCAGGGCGACACCAACCTGGGCGACCCGATCGTCGCGCCGTTCGTCACCAAGTCGGCGCAGACGCTCACGGTCAAGCCGGTTGACGGGCTATCCGGCACGGTCACGACCACACCGGTCACCGACGGCCAGCTGTGGGGCAACGTCTACGGGTCCGAGCACGGTGGGGTGTGCAGCGCCGCAGCGGCGGCTGGATGAGCAACGGCCCTGTGCCTGCCGCCTCGACGGCCGGGGAGAAACCGGCCGTCGAGGCGGTGGGCATCTTCAAGCAGTTCGGCAGCACGCAGGCGCTGCGGGGCGTCGATCTCACCCTGCAGCCGGGACGGTGCCTCGGGCTGGTCGGGCGCAACGGCGCGGGAAAGTCGACGCTCGTCTCGATCCTGTCCGGCATCTACCCGGCCGATGCGGGCCAGGTGCGCTTCGAGGGCGAGCCGGCGCCGCCGCTCGGCGCGCTGCACGCCTGGCGCAGCCGCATCGCCACCGTTTTCCAGCACTCGATGGTGGTGCCCGATCTCACCGTCGCCGAGAACGTCTTCCTCGGCCACCAGCCCGGGCCGGCCGGCCTCGTCGACTGGCGGCGAATGCGCGAGCAGTCTCAGCAGATCATGGCCGACTGGGGATTCCGTCTCGACGTGAGCCTGCCTTGCTCCAGCCTGACCGTCGAGCAGCGGCAGATCGTGGAGATCGCCAGGGCGCTGGCCGCCGGAACCCGGTGCCTGCTGCTGGACGAGCCGACCGCCGCGCTGGAGCGCGCCGGTGTCCAGCGCCTGTTCGCCCGCGTCCGGCAGCTCGTCAGCAGCGGGGTGGCCGTCCTCTACATATCGCACCACCTCGAGGAAGTCTTCGAGATCTGCCAGGACGCCGCGGTGATCCGGGACGGCGAGATGGTGCTGACCGCGCCGGTCAGGGGCCTGACCAAGGAACAGCTGATCTCCGCCATGGTGGGGCGCGCCGCGGCGGGCGCGGGAGCGGGGGTGGCCGACGGCGCCGCGGCGGGCGCGG
>JASHQP010000017.1 GCA_030039095.1 Streptosporangiaceae bacterium | reverse complement strand
GCCCGGGGCGGCGCTGCCCCTGGACGGGCTGAAGATGCTGGACCTGACCTGGGTCGTGGCCGGCCCGGTCGTCGGCCGGTCGCTGGCCGACTTCGGCGCGACCGTGATCCGCGTCGAGTCGTCCGTGCGCACCGAGACGGCCCGGCACATGCCGCCGTTCCACGACGGCAAGCCCGGCGTCGAGAACTCCGCGCTGTACGGCACGTGCAACGCGGGCAAGCTCGGCGTCATCCTCGACCTGGGCAGCCCCGAGGGCCGTGCGATCGTCGGTGACCTGATCGGCTGGTGCGACGTGGTGGCCGAGGCGTTCTCTCCCGGCCTCATGCGGCGGTGGGGCCTGGACTACGAGACGCTCGCGGCGCGGCACCCCGGCCTGATCATGATCAGCAGCTCGATCAACGGCCAGACCGGGCCGGCCGCCCGCCTGGCCGGATACGGCAACGTCGGCGCCGCGCTCAGCGGCTACCAGGCCATCGTGGGCTGGCCGGGCGAGCCGCCCATCGGCCCGTTCGGTCCCTACACCGATTACGTCGGCCCGCGATTCGCGCTCGCGGTGCTGCTGGCGGCGCTCGATAACCGGCGGCGCACCGGCGAGGGCTGCTACATCGACGTCTCGCAGGTCGAGTCCGGCATCCTCTTCCAGTCCGCCGAGCTGGCCGACTACTTCGCGCAGGGCACGATCGCGGCGGCCATCGGCAACGCCGACCGGCAGCTGGCGCCGCACGGTGTGTACCCGTGCCAGCCGGACGGCCCGGCCGAGCGCTTCGTGGCCATAGCGGCGCGGGACGACGCCGACTGGCAGCGGCTCGCGGTGGTGATCGGCCGGGCCGACCTGGCGGCCGAGGAGAGGCTGCGCACCGCGCCGGGCCGGCGGGCCCGCGAGGGCGAGCTCGACGCCGCGATCGCGCAGTGGACCCGCGGGCTGCCCGCCGAGCAGGTGCAGGAGCGGCTGCAGGCGGCCGGCGTGCCCGCTCACGTTTCCAGCTCCAGCACCGACTTCTGCACCGACCCGCAGCTGGAGCACCGCGGTCATCTGATCCGCCTGCCGCACCCGCTGCTCGGGACCACGACGGTGGAGGGCCCTCGGTATCTGCTGTCGGAGACGCCCGGCCGGGTGAGCCGCGCCGCCCCGACGCTCGGCCAGGACAACGAGCATGTGCTGACCCAGATCCTCGGCTACAGCCCTGACCGGGTCACGGAGCTGCAGGAAGCCGGCGTCCTTACCTGAGACGGGGGCGGGGCCGGGACTCCACAAGGGAAGGTGATCGCATGAAGGAGCCGGAACGCGCTGTCGGCGCGGACTGGCGCGGTGACTGGGATGCGATGGTCGCGGCGGTAGGGCGGGACTTCGGTGACGGCAGCATCGTTTACGGCGCCGATCCGGTCGCGGCCACCGACATCCGCCGGTTCCTCGAGCCGCTGGAGTTCGACTGCCCGCTGCACTACGACAGGGACGCCGCAATGCAGGCCGGGTTCGCCGACGTCACGCTGCCGTATACGGCGGTCATGTCGTGGTCGATCCCGCCGATGTGGTCGCCGGGCGACCCGCCGCTGTTCGACGACGACGCGCGGGACGCGCAGCCCGCCCGCAGCCCCATCAACAACCCCGACCAGGGGCCGGTCCCCAAGACGACGGGCTACTTCGCCACCGGGCTGGAGATGGACTTCGTCCGCCCGGTCACCGTGGGGGAGCGGATCGGCCGCCGCGGGCGCACGCTGCTGGCCTGCGTGCCGAAGGAGACCTCCGTGGGCCGCGGCGCGTTCCTGACCTTCGAGAGCGAGATAGTGACCGACGCCGGCGAGGTCGTGGCGCGCATGCGCTCGGTCGCGTTCGCGTACGTGCCGCGTCCAGCCGGCGGGTGGGACGGGGGCGCGGCGTGAGCGTCGTGCCGGAGGTGCGCCAATGAGTACCGTGCAGCGCTGCTTCGAGGACGTGCAGCCCGGAGAGCCCATCGCGGAGGTGTCGTTCCCGCTGACGGTCTACCGGCTGGTCATGGCGGCGGGCGGCAACAGGGACTTCAACTCCATCCACCACAACGGGGACTACGCCAGGTCGACCGGGGCACCCGACATGTACGCGAGCACGGCGTTCCTGCTCGGCACCTGGGAGCGCGCCGTCCGCGACTGGATCGGCCCGGGTGGCACGATCCGGTCGGTCAAGGGCTTCCGGATGCGGCAGTTCAACCTCGTCGGTGACACGACCCGGGTACTGGGGCACGTTGCCTCGGCCGAGCTGCGGGACGGGGCCGGCGTCGTGGTGCTGGAGCTGCGCAGCGAGAACTCCAGGGGCGTCACGGTGGGCCCCGGCCATGTCGAGGTCACGCTGCCGGTCCGGGCGGCAGGCCGGCAGGGGCGTCGAGTTGGCTAGGATCGGCGGGATGCCAGGGTCGGCCGCAGGGGAGCGCCGCCTTCGTGGGTAGGCCCCGCACCGCGGTCATCCTCGCCGCGCTGCACGACCTCGCCCTAGCCGGACGCGCCCCCGCGCTGGCCGCGGCCTATGCGGCTGCGGACGGCGACGCCGCTGCTGGTCGCGCGGCCGCTTCCTCGCGTGGCTGGCGGGCTCTTAGCGTCCGGTCCGGCTCAGGCGCGCCGGATGACGATGTCGCCGACGGCCGTCCGGGCATGCACCTCGGCCGTCTCGTCGGCGGACTCGGGGCCGTTCGCGGTGGCCAGGCCGTTGCGCACGCTGCCCAGCCGCGTCTCCGCGTCGAGCAGCACGGCCGTGCCGGGTGCGATGCCGATCTCGATCTCGCCCATGCTCGTCTTCAGGCTCGTGACGCCGCGGGACACGCGGCCGACGCGCAGCGCGCCGTTGGCCGTCTTCGCGGTCACGTCACCGTCCGCCCGGTCGACGGAGACGCCGCCGTTGCTGGCGCTGACCTGCAGGTTTCCGGTGATCGCGCCGATGAAGGTCTCGCCGTTGGCGTTCCGGATCACGGCGGGCCCGTCGACCTCGGTCAGCTGAACGGGCCCGGTGCTGGAGGTGATGTCGGCGCTGCCGGTCACGACGCCGACGCTGATGCCGCCCGCGCCCATGCGGAGGGTGACGGGCCCGGTGTTCTCCAGGTCGATCTCCCCGGCGCCGAGCTTGGCCCGGCAGTCGGCCAGCCGCCCGGTGCTCCTCAGCGCGCCGACCCCGGCGTCGGCGCGCAGCCGCGAGCCGGCCGGCAGGTCGACGGTCACGTCGACCGATCCCGGCTTGCCGAAGAGCGGCAGGGCGCGCTGCTTCGGCCCCTTCACCAGGAGCCCGTCAGACGTCATCTCGACGCGGGTCTGATCCGTGGCGCGGACGTCGGGCTCGTGTGACGGGTCGCTGGGGCGGACCTCGACGAGGGTGTCGGTGCGGTCTTTCGCCGCGATGCGCAGGTCGCCGACGGTGACCTCGATGGTCGCCAGGATCGGCTCGGGTGTCTCGAACGTGGGCATGGCCGTACCTCCAGGTGTGTAAGTGAGTGGTCCCGTCACCGGGACCGAGATCGGATCTCGAGGCGGCAGCGCAACGCCGCCACCGGGCTACCGGATCCAGCCGGTGAAATGCTGGCCGCCGGCGGGGGCCCGCCGGGTGGCGGCTGGGCCGAGTCTGTCGTCAGCGTCGAGCGCCGCCGCCGCGGCCCGGACCAGCCAGCCGTTGGCCGACAGTCCGCTGCGGTCAGCGGCCTGCTCGATCCGGTCCTTCAGATGCTGGGCGAGGCGGAAGTTGATCCGCGCCACCGCGCCGTCGTCCCCCTCGGGTGCAGAGGGCGGCCCGGCAACGGGCGGCAGCGGCGCCGGCCCCGGCTCGGCGAAGGTCTCTGCGGGGGCCGGCGTCACGACGAACTGCGGCTCCCGGCCCTGCAGGCGGACGTGGACCGAGCCGGGCGCAAGGTCGCGGGTGATCTCGTCGGCGGCTGCCGACAGCGCCTCGAGCAGGGCGAGCCGCATGGACGACTCCAGCGGGACGACGAGCCGTTCCGCAACCGCGGTGGCCTCGTCCCCGGCCGCCTCAGCCGCGAGGGCGAAGTCCTGGCGGACGGCTGCAACGTACGGTTCCAGTTCCATGGCGCCAGTATGGCGCCATATTGACGCCATGTCAAACCTAGTTCGCGCCACGCGGCGCCATACTGGCGTTACCCTGGTTACCGGCTTCCTGACCGCGGCCGGGCTCGCCGTCACTGGCGCCGCAGCCGGAACCGCTGACGGGAGCCACCCTCCGGGCCATCCGGAAGGCGCTCGGAAGGAACGAAGCCGAAGGACTCGTAGAGCCGGCGCGCCGGGCGGCCCTCGACGTTGTCCTCGCCAAACGTGTCGACCACCACGTCGCAAGCGCCGGGCAGCCGGCGCAGCGCCTCGGTCACCAGCGCCCGCCCCACGCCGGCGCGGCGAGCCGACGGCCGAACCGCCAGCCAGGAGATCTGGATATGCGGCGCACCCCGCAGAAGCACCCCGCCAAGAACCTGGCCTCCCGCATCCCGGGCACACAGCGCCGTGCCACGGCCGATGTTCCGCAGCAGCACCGGCTCGAAATCAGGCATCGGCCCGAAAAGGGGCTCCATCTCGTGCACGATCTCCAGCCAGGACGCCACATCCTCCGCGGATCCCTCGCTGACAGCGACCACCCGGTCAGGATGCCTGCCAGATGACCAGCCCGCTACGTCCCCGGCATCGGCCGTCCAGACGGCGTCCCGGGCACTTGCCATATATCGATTACCTACTTATGCTGACAGCATGAATACGTCGAAGGCCGAGATGCGCGAGCCGACGTACTTCGTCCTGGCTTCCCTGCTCGACGGGCCGCTGCACGGCTACGCGATCATCCAGCGTGCGGCGGAGCTGTCCGACGGCCGGGTACGCATGGCCACCGGGACCCTGTACACCGCCCTGGACCGCCTGACGGCGGAGGGCTACGTCCGGCTGGTGCGCGAGGAGATCGTCAACGGCAGGGCCCGGCGCTCGTACGGGCTGACCGAGGCCGGCACCGCGGCGCTGCACGCCGAGGCGACGCGGATGGCGGCCGCGGCTCAGCTGGTGACGAGCCGTGAGGTGCGCTCGCGGCGGACCGCCGCGATCCGGAAGCCGCGGCTCGCATGAGCGCGCTCGAGCGGCGCTGCCGCACGCTGCTGCGCGCTTATCCCCGCTGGTACCGGCGGCAGCGGGGCGACGAAATGCTCGCCACGCTGCTGGAGGCCAGCCAGCCCGGCCAGAGCTGGCCGTCGGCGCGCGACGCGCGGGCGCTGATCCAGGGCGGGCTGCGGGTCCGCGCCTCGCAGGACCAGCGGCTGACCACGGGCGCCAACCTGCGCCTGGCCGCGCAACTTGGCGCGGCGCTCACCCTTCTTCTCCTGGTGGCCAACAGCCTCACCACCGCGGCGCTGATCTGGATGCACGTCTACGCGCCGTACACCAGGGGCGGCTTCTATCTCGCGTCGGGCTTGCTGGCGCTCGCCGCTGTGGCGGCGGCGTGGTTCGCGCCCTGGCCGGTCGTCGCGGTGCTGGCGGCGGCCGCGGCCGGGATCGCTGCGTACATTTCGTGGGACGGCGACCGGGCGATGGCGATCCTGCCGGTGGGCCTGCTGGTCACGCTGTCGGTCCTGGTGTTTCTCCGGGAGCGCATGCCTCGTTCCTGGCTATGGCTGGCAGGCGCCCTGTTCGCGGGGAACGTGCTGCCGCCGCTCACTCTTGCGAGGCTCCAGTTTCTCTATGCCCCGCTGCTCTTCGTCCCCTGGATCATCGTGGGAGCCGTCGTCCTGTGGGCCTTCGTGGATGCCCGGCCGGTGATGGCCCTGGCCATCTACATCGCGTGTGCGTACCCGGTCTCGAGCCTGCTCGGCTATCTCGGGTACGGGGGCCCGATAGCGTGGGCGCTTTCCTGGCCCTTCCTTATCTACGGCATCATCGCTGTCGTCCTGGCTTCCGGGTCGTTCTGGCGGCTGCGCCGTCAGGCCGTGCTCTGACATGAGCTGCCGTGGCCGCGAGGGTGATCGGCCGCTATCCTTGCTTAGGTAAGGCAAGCCTAACTAGAATATCGCTGACATATCATCGACAGACGATATGAAGCGCGGCCCCGAGCCGCCTCAGCGAAGGAGATACATGACCGTCCCGCAAGCGCCGCCCCGGCGCCGCCGCCCGTTCCGCCCGGTTGAGGTGGTCGGCGTACAGCGCCTGACAGACCGCTTCGTCTCGGTGCTGTTCACCGGGGCCCTCGACGGGTTCCAGGAGGTACTGCCCGCTCAGCATGTCAAGCTGCTCATTCCGGAGTCCGGGGAGCGCAGCGTCACGGTGCCAGAGAACGGGCCGGACGGGCCTATCTGGCCTGCCGGCCGACCCCAGCCGGCGCGGCGCACGTACACGCCCCGGCGGTTCGACGCCGCGGCGGGCACTCTGGAGGTGCAGTTCCTGCTGCACGGCGACGGGCCCGCCTCGGCATGGGCCGAGCGTGCCGCCGTCGGCGACCGGCTCGGGATCGCCGGCCCGGGCGGCCGCCCGGTCCCGCTCGACGCCGGCGAGGCGCGCTGGATCATCGCGGGTGACGAGAGCGCCGTCCCGGCCATCGGCACGCTGCTCGATGCCCTGCCGGCCACCTCGGTCGACGCCGTCTACGTGGAGGGCTCCGAGGCCGGGGTGGGCGACGCGATCTCCGGCGGCTGGCCGCAGATCAACTGGCTCCCAGCCGACGAGGCCGCCCCAGGCGCCGCGCTCAGCAACGTGCTGAGCGACCCGGCGGCGGTCAACGGCAGCCGGGTGTGGGTGGCGTGCGAGTCCCTCGCCGTCCGCAGCATCCGCCGGGCGCTCTTCGACCGGGACAAGGTCGACGCCTCGCACCTGGTGACCCGCGGCTACTGGCGGTCCGGCGAGGCCAACCACCCCGATCACGACTACGGCGAGGACGACTGATCCCGGCCGTCAGCCGCCGGGCTGCACCCATCGTGTGAGGGCGCCGATCGTCTCCTGCACCGCCTGCTGCCTGCCCCGTGCGCCCGCCTCGCGCGCCCGCCTCGCGCGCCGGGGGACTGGCTGGTGATGGTCCCGAACTGGCCCTCGGTCTCGTCACGGCTGAGCAGCACCGTGTATGTCCCACGTCGGGCGTGTCGCGATCCGGGATTACGGGCCCGGGCGAATCCGTTAACGCCACAGCATTCGCGGCGCTCTGCTCGGAGGTCAGCCCACGGGTGTGTGAACGTGAGTGCGTGGACATGGTGAGGTTATGGACGAGCTGGTCAAATGCCCGAACTGCGGGCGCAAGAACCGTGTGCCCGCCGCGGCGTCGGGGCACCCGCGGTGCGGCAACTGCCACAAGCCGCTGCCGTGGATCACCGACGCGGGCGAGGACACCTTTGCCGAGATCGCGGAAGAGGCGGCGATCCCGGTGGTCGTCGATCTGTGGGCGCCGTGGTGCGGGCCGTGCCGGATGGTCAGCCCGGCCCTGGCGAAGGTGGCCACCGAGATGGCGGGGAAGATCAAGCTGGTCAAGGTCAACGTGGACGAGGCGCCGCGGCTGCAGCAGCGGTTCGGCGTGCAGGCGATCCCGACCCTCTTGCTGCTGCGCAAGGGCGAGATCATCGCCCGCCAGGTCGGGGCGGTGCCCGAGCACGCCATCAAGGCGTGGGTGAACGATGCCCTGCAGCCCGGCTGACCCGCGCCGATCCCTTACGATGATCGGCTGGCAGGCAAGCTTGACGTGATGCCGTGACGCGCGGGAGGTATCCCCAGATGGCGACATACCGGATGGTTTACGGAGACAGCGAGGAAGTCGTGCGGGAGACGTACGACGACATCACCTCGGTCGAGCGCGAGGACGGCTGGCTCGTGCTGTTCCGCGGCAACGACGCGATCCTGCGGGTGCAGGAAGACCACGTGCAGGAGTTCGAGCAGGTCACCTCCTAGTACCTATGGCCGTCGGCTGAAGCTTTCATGATCTGGGTAGATTTTGAACCCGGGGCGCATTTCCCACCCAGATCATGAACCCGCCCGCGCAGCGTGGCCGGACTGTCGGTGCTCGCCCGGATAGTGGTTCTTGCCACGATCTGAGGAGGGCGAGCATGTGCTGGGAATGCGACCACCCGGGCAGCACGCGGGACGACTACCTCGACTACGTGAACGGCCTCATCGCCGAGCACGGCTGGGCCGTGCAGGGCGTCGAGCGTGACCGGATCCACCCGCCGTGGGCCTACACCGTCGGCCTCACCGCGCATGGCGAGCCCGAGTTCGTCGTGACCGGGCTGCCGGTGCGCCGCGCCGCCGCTCTGCTCAACGACGTCGCCGGGCACGTCATGCACGCCGCGGCGCCGAGGCCGGGGGAGCAGATCGCGCTGCGCGACGGCCCGCTGATCGAGATCGTCAAGGTATCCGTGCCCTCGGCGCACCTCGTGACCGCCGTCGAGATCTATGGTCCGCGGCTGCGCGCGCTGCAGGCCGTGCACGCCGATGACCGGGGCCACTGGCCGTGGGACGTTGGCTACCGCGGCGTGCGCGGCGGCCAGCCCGTGCTCGGGGAACGCGCCAAGGCTCGCCGCCGGGCCGCCTGAACCGCCGCGCCGTCGGAGGCGGCGTGGGCGGCCTGACCCTCTACGCTGAGCCGCGCTCGACCAGCTCGCTGCTGAGCAGGACGTGCACCGGCTGGCGGACGCGGCCCGCGATCTGGTCGTCCAGGATCTGCAGCGCCTCGAGCGCGGTCTGCTCGATCGGGTTGCGCATGGTGGTCAGCGCGGGCTCGACCATGGTGGCGGCGGCCGAGTTGTCGAAGCCGACGACGGCGACGTCCTCAGGGATTCTCCGCCCCGCGTCGCGCAAGGCCCCGATCGCTCCGACCGCCATGAGGTCCGAGGCGACGAACAGCCCGCGCAGGTCAGGGTTGCGGCCGAGCAGTTCCTGTGCGCCGAGCCGCCCGCTGTGCAGCGACCAGTCGCCGCCGGCCACCAGGCCGGTGCGGAACTGGTCCCCGATCGCGCGCCGGTAGCCGTCGAAACGGTCGCGGCCGCTGCTCGTGTGCGTGGGGCCGGTGATGGTCCCGATCGGGCCGCCGACCCGGCCCGCCAGGTAGCTCACGACGGTGAACGCGGCCTTCTCGTCGTCGATCGCCACCCAGGAGAAGGCGTCCTCGAAGCCGAGCGGCTTGCCGAGCACGACGAGCGGCAGGCGGTTCGACAGCAGCCGGCCGAGCAGGGGCTCCCGCTCGTGGGTGAGGGCCAGCAGCGCCCCGTCCACGTGGCCCAGGGTCAGGTAGTCGCCGAGGAAGTTCTCTTCCTCTTCGTCCTGAGCGGTGGTCATCAGCAGGTGGCGGCCGTTCGCGCGCAGCTGGCGGGAGAACACCCGCACGAACAGCCCGAAGTTGGGGTCCTCGAACAGCCGCTCCTCGCGGTCGGAGATGACGAAGGCGATGGAGCCGGTGTGGCCGCGGGCGAGGTTCCGCGCCGCCTGGTTGACCGAGTAGCCGAGCGCGTCGATCGCCGCGTTCACGGCGTCGCGCACCGTGGGGCGCACGTTGCGCCCGCCGTTGAGCACGCGGGAGACCGTCCCCCGGGACACGCCAGCGAGCCGGGCGACGTCCTCGATCGTTGGCCGCCGCGCCGCCGCCGCGCCGCCGCTGGCCGCCCCTGCAGCTGCCGGGTGATGCGGCACGGGAGCGGCGCCGCGCTCGTCCGTGGTGGCCACGACTGCATCTTAACCCTCTGGGCTAGTCAGTTGTGCACGCTCCCAGATCACTCAGTGCCAGTCCTATGTGCTCGTGTCAGGATCTCGAGCGCCAAATTGGGAACGCTCCCAAACTTTAGTTTCGGGGCATCGTCGCCACGGCCTGCGCGACCGTGCGCCGCGGCGACTACCTCTCTCTGATCAGCCACACCGACCGCGGTGCTCGCCCCGCGCGACGCGCTCGTCCTCGCTCCCTGAAGCCTCCTCGAGATCACTTCCTTGAACGTGACGCCCCCGGCTGGCCTGGTGCCAGCCGGCCCGCCGGCTGTGCGTGAAAGAGTGTGCAGGCGGATCGAGGGAGGGCATCGGTGGCCGGCGTCTGGCACGACGAGCACGAGCAGTCCTGGCTGCTGGACATGCGGTCCACCTGCTACGCGCTCGGGCTGGCGGACGGCGGGGCTGCGGTCCGCCACTGGTACTGGGGGCCGGCGCTGCCGCGGGCTGCCGTGGCCGCCGCGCGCATCTCTCCGGCGAGCTGGGAGGAGCACCTCAGCCTGGGGCATGAGTTCCCGGATGAGTACGTGCCGTGGGGCGGCCTGCGCTATGACGAGCCGACGCTGCGGGCCGAGTTCGCCGACGGCACCCGGGCCGTGGAGCTGAGCTACTCGGGCCAGCGCGTCAGCCGCCGGGGCGAGGCAACGATCCTGGAGCTGCACCTGGCCGACGCCGCGTACGGCCTGCGGGTCACGCTGTACTACCGGATCTGGGATGGCTTCGACGTGGTCGAGCGCTGGGCGGCCGTCCACAACGACGGCGACCGGCCGGTGACGATCCGCGAGGCCCTGTCGGCCAACTGGTGGATGCCGGCGGGGCGGCGCTGGCGGCTGCGGTATGCCCGCGGCGGCTGGGCCGCGGAGACCCAGCTCACCGAGACCATGGTCGGGCCGGCCACGCTGGTGCTGCAGAGCAGGCGCGGGACCACCGGCCACCACATGAACCCGTGGTTCACGCTGGACCCGGATGGCACGTCGACCGAGACCAGCGGCGAGGTGTGGAGCGCGGCGCTGGCGTGGAGCGGCTCGTGGAAGATCGTCTGCGAGACCACCCCGGCCGGCCGGGTGCACGCCTGCGGCGGCTGGAACGACTTCGACTGGGCACACGAGCTCGCGCCCGGGGAGGAACTGGTGCTGCCGGTGTTCGCCGGGCTGCACACCGCCGGCGGGTTCGGCGCGGCCAGCCGCGAGTGGCACGCGTGGCAGCGCGCCCACGTGCTCGGGCGGGGGGAGCGGACCGCGGTAAGCCGGCCAGCCTGGGCCGCACCCACCCGGCACGTCAGACCCGCCGTACCCACCCCATCTACCTCATCGACCGCGACCACCCCATCTACCTCATCGACCGCGACCACCCCATCCACCCCATCGACCGCGACCACCCCATCCGACGCGCCGGGTGTGTCTGCGGGCCAGCCGGAACTTCGGCCAGTGCTGTACAACTCCTGGGAGGCCACCGGGTTCGCGGTCAGCGAGGACGGCCAGGCCCGGCTGGCCGAGCTCGCCGCGCATATCGGCGTCGAATGCTTCGTCGTCGACGACGGCTGGTTCGCCGGGCGCAACAACGACCGTGCCGGGCTCGGCGACTGGACACCCGACCCGGTCAAGTTCCCCCGCGGCCTCACCCCGCTGATCGATCGGGTGCAGGGCCTCGGGATGCGATTCGGCCTGTGGGTCGAGCCCGAGATGGTCAACCCGGACAGCGACCTTTACCGCGCTCACCCGGACTGGGTGTACCACTTCACGAACCGGACCCGGACCCAGCGGCGCAACCAGCTCGTGCTGAACCTGGCCCGGCCGGACGTGGCCGAACGGGTGTTCCGCACGCTCGACGGGCTGCTGTCGGAAAACGACATCGGCTTCGTCAAATGGGACATGAACCGGCCGTTCTCCGAGCCCGGCTGGCCCGGGCAGGCCGGCCGCAACCCGGAGCGCGTCTGGACCGAGCACGTCCGCAACCTCTACGCGATCCTGGACGGGCTTCGCGCGGCCCACCCCGGCACCGACTTCGAGTCGTGCTCCGGCGGCGGCGGACGGGCCGACCTCGGCATCCTCGGGCGCGTGCAGCAGATCTGGACGTCGGACAACACCGACGCCTGGGACCGGGTCGCGATCCAGGAGGGCTTCACCCAGGTCTACCCGGCTCAGGTCATGGCGGCCTGGGTCACCGACAGCCCGAACTTCCTGACCGGACGCCGGCTGCCGCTGAGCTTCCGCTTCCACGTGGCGATGGCCGGGGCCCTGGGCATCGGCGGTGACCTGCTGGCGTGGGACTCCGATGAGCTGGCCGAGGCGGCCCGGCTGGTCGCCGCCTACAAGGAGATACGGGCGGTAGTACAGCACGGGGAGCTATACCGACTTTCTTCGGTCCGCACCGACCCGGTCGGGGCCAGCGAGTACCTGGCCGCCGACGGCTCGCAGGCCGTGGTGCTGTGCTGGTGGGGTCCTGCCCAGCTCGGCACCCGGCTGTTCCGGGTGCGGCTGGCAGGCCTGGCCCCCGGCGCCCGGTACACCGAGGCCGGCACCGGCAGCGCGCACGTTGGCGCAGCGCTGATGGACGTGGGCCTCGAGCTGCCTGGCGGCGGGGATTTCGGCAGCGCGCTGATCCGGTTGCGGCGAAGCTGACCAGCCGAGAAGGGGAGACCATGGCGACCGAACTGGTGCTGCCGGGAACGGCGGCCGCGCCGTTCCCCGTGCCTGGCCGGGTGATCGCGCTCGCACGCGGCGCTGACGTCCTCGTGCACCAGGTGGCCGATCTCGGTTATCTCGGCCGGCACGGCACGGACGCCGCAGAACTGGAGCGGATGCGCACGCTGCACACCGATGTCAGCGAGGTCGGTGGCGTCGCCGAGCGCGCTGGGGTCGGCGAGCTCATCCTGACGCATTACCTCCCCGCCGACCCGGCCGCGATCTCCGAGGAGGAGTGGCAGCAGCGCGCCGCGCAGGGCTTCAGCGGGACGACCACCGCGGGCCGCGACGGGCTGCGCCGCACGCTCGCGCGTTCGGGCTCGTGATCAGTCCCGGGCCCGATCGCCTCCACGCACGGCGTACCTAGTCCTTACCAGGGATGCCATTCCCGGGTGAGCATAACCAGTAGGTCGCTGACGTGTCCCGTTCCCGGCGCCAGCCTTGTTTGGTCGCGAGCAACCTGCGGGAACTCTCCGTTGAGTGAGCGGGTGGACCTTTTGAGCCCCGGGCGTCGGCCCGGGGCCCCGACGACGGCGATTGGAGCGTACATGGGACGACGGACGATTACCCCGATCGGTGCGGTCGTGGGTGGCCTGCTGGCCGGGGCGGTGGGGACCGCGTGCATGGACACGGTCCGCTACCTGCGCTATCGCCGGGCTGGCGGCACGGACAGCCCGCTGGCGTGGGAGTTCGCTCCGGTCGAGACGTGGGACAAGGCTCCCGATCCCGGGCAGGTCGCCAAGCGGGTGATCGAGGGCTTCACGCAGCGCGAGGTCCCGGATCGCTGGGCATTCCTGATCAGCACGGTCATGCACTGGGGCTACGGGTCGTCGGCTGCCGCCGGTTACGGCATTCTGGTCGGCTCGCTGCGCAAGCGCAGCCCGGTCTACGGCCTGCCGTTCGGCGCCGCGGTCTGGCTCAGCGGCTACCTCATCCTGCCGGAGGGAGGGCTGTACAAGCCGATCTGGCAATACGACGTCAAGACCCTGGCCGACGACCTGAGCGCCCACCTCGCCTACGGGGCGGGCACCGGGACCGCGTTCTGGCTGCTCGCCGGCGTTCTGTAGCCGCCAGCCAGGAACCGATCCAGCGGTCAGCTCACGTGGGCGGCGATGGCCTGCGCGCACACCAGGGCCTCCGTGTGCGTGGTGTCCACCTCCACGTCGTACACCACGCCCTCGTGAACCACGTCTGCCTGCGACGCGGCCATCCCCCGGACGCGGTCTCCTCTGGCGATTTCGCGGCCCGCGGCGACCGCGCTGTCGCACCTGACGCCGACCCACAGCACGTCCAGCCCGCCCAGGGCCTGCTGCCACCTCTGCTGCGATGCCGCCCCGGCGAGGAAGACCTCGTCGACGATGATCCTGGCGCCCGCCCGGGCCGTGGCAACGACACCCGCGATCCAGGCGGCCTCCAGCGCACGGAAGCCCACCCCGACGCTCACCCCGCCATCCGGGGCAAAGGCGACCCCCGCGTCCGAAGCTTGCATCCTCGCCGGCAGGGCCTCGACGAACGAATCGCAGCCGAACGCCAGCCACGGATCCGGCAGCACGGCCTGCAGGCACCGGATGATGCCGGACTTCCCCGAGCTGGAACCGCCGTTGAGGATGATCATCTGCGTCGTCACGGGGCCACAGTAAGGCGCTCCCCCACGGCGGGAAAACGAAATGAGTTGCGTGGCCTGCCGCTGGGGCGTTAGCTTCGGCGGGCCGCCGCAGATCGCGGGGCAGCTACTCGGAAGGGAGGCGCGATGTCCACAGACCATCTGGCGCCTCCGGAGACTGACCGATAGCAGTCTCGGTCGCGCCTCTGCTCAGCAGAGGAATGACATGACCTCGCAGTCAGCTTCACAGGCGATCACACCCGGCCGGATCGATGACGTCCCGTCCAGCTGGGACGAGCGCACGGTCCTGACGACGATGCTGGACTACACCCGCGACACCGTCCACGCCAAGTGCGCGGGCCTGTCCGACGCGGACGCCCGCCGGGCGCCGTTGCCGACCTCACCGCTGATGACGATCTCCGGGCTGGTGAACCACCTGCGCTGGGTGGAAGGCTCGTGGATCGAGAAAACCATGCTCGGCGGCACGATCGACGCCCCGTGGACCGACGAGGATCCCGACCGCGAGTACCGGATCGCGACCGAGATTCCGCTCGCTGCGCTGCTGGCCGAGTACCGGGCCACCTGCGACCGGCACCGCGACGTGGTGGCGTCCCTCGACCTGGACGCCCCGTCCCGGGGCGCCCTGGCGTGGCGGACGGAGCCGGTCACGCTGCGCTGGGTCCTGTTCCACCTGACCGAGGAGACCGCCCGGCACAACGGGCACATCGACATCCTGCGGGAACTCGCCGACGGCACCCGCGGAAGATAGCTGCCCGACCCGGCCCGGCGCGGCGAGGGCTCAGCGGTTCAGGTCACCCCGGGCGCGGGCGCGCACCACGGTGCCCGCGGCAATCGGCCCGCCGTGCGCCGGTGGGCTTAAGGTTGCGCCGTGAGGGAGAATTTCGCGACGGTGCTGGAGACCGTGGCGGACGTTCGCGCCGACCGCACGGCGGTCACTCACGGGGACCGCAGCGTGACGTGGCGGCAGCTGGACGACCGGGCGTCGAGGCTCGCGGCGTTCCTGGCAGGCCGCGGGGTCGGCGCCGACGCCCGGGTGGCGATCGCGCTCTACAACGGCATCGAGTATCTGGAGAGCGTCTTCGCAATCCTCAAGCTGCGGGCGATCCCGGTGAACGTGAACTACCGGTACCAGCCCGGGGAGATGCGCCACCTCTTCGACGACGCGCAGGTCACCGCCGTCATCTTCGACGCGTCGCTGGCCGCGCGGGTGGCCAGGGCGCGGGCGGGCGGGGCGCAGGCGGGCGCGGGGGCCGTGCACACCCTCGTGCAGGTCGGTGGCCCGGTGCAGGTCGGTGGCCCGGTGCAGGTCGGTGGTCCGGTGCCGGCGGATGACGCGGCCGCCACCGCGGAGGCCCCGGTCAGCGGTTACGAGCACGTCATCTCCGGCACCGCGCCGCTGCCCCGCACCGAGAGCGGCGCGGGCCGCTGGCTGATGTACACCGGCGGCACCACCGGCAAGCCCAAGGCCGTGCTGGTGAGCCATACCTGGCTGTACCCGGTCGTCTCTGCCAACGGATTCCTGCTGATCGGCGAGCCGGTGCCGGACTCGCTCGACGCGCTGCGGGCGGCGACCGAGCGGCTGAGTGCGCACGGCGATGCGATCGTCTGCCTGCCCGCGCCCCCGCTGATGCACGCGACCGGCATGTACACCTCGCTCGGCGCCCTGGTGGCCAGCGGGCGCGTCGTCTACCTGACGCAGCGCTCCTACGACGCCGATGAACTCGCCCGCACCGTGGCTCCCCAGCTCGTGGACACGGTGTCGATCGTGGGCGACGTGTTCGCGCTGCCGCTCGCCGACGCCCTGGACCGGGCGGCGGCGGCCGGTCGCCCGTATGACGTTTCCAGCCTGCGCCGGATCCTGAGCGTCGGCGTCACCTGGAGCGCGGACGTCAAGCGCCGGCTGCTGGCGCACGGCGACTTCGTCTGCCGCGATCTGGTTGCCGCTTCCGAGGGCGGCCCGTTCGCGGTCAGCGAGACCAGGCGCGGCGACAGCGCGGTCACCTCCCGGTTCGTGCTGCTGCCGGGCGCCCGGGTGATCGACGAGTCCGGCCGCGACGTGGTCCCAGGCTCGGGCCAGGTCGGGGTGCTCGCCGCGCCGGCCGACGACGAGATCGCGTACCTGGGCGACGCCGCGAAGACCGCGGAGACGTTCCGCACGTTCGGCGGCAGGCGCTGGGTGGTGCCCGGAGACCTCGCGTCGGTCGCGGCCGACGGGTCGATCACCTTCCACGGCCGCGGCAGCCGGGTCATCAACACGGGCGGCGAGAAGGTGTTCGCCGAAGAGGTCGAGCAGGTGCTGATCGAGCACCCCGGCGTGCGCGACGCGCTGGTGGTGGGGCTGCCCGACCCGCGCTGGGGCCACCGCGTAACCGCGGTCGTCGCTGCGGGCGACGTCGGCCTGACCGCGGACGCGCTCGTCGCGCACGTCGCCGGACGCCTCGCCGACTACAAGAAGCCGCGCGCCGTCGTGTTCGTCCCCGACATCCAGCGCAGCCCGTCCGGCAAGGCCGACCTCCGTTGGGCCCAGGCCACCGCCGCAGCAGCCGCCCCGCCGCCCCCTGACCCCGCCCCCTG
>JASHQP010000194.1 GCA_030039095.1 Streptosporangiaceae bacterium | reverse complement strand
CCGGGCCCCCGGCCGGAACGATCAGCCGGGACCGGAGCTGGGTGAGGTGCGCGCGATGCTCGGCGAGCAGTGAATCGAGCGCGGCCGCCACCGAGCCGGCGGCGCCCGCCTCGCGCAGCACGGCGGTGTAGTGGGTGATCATCAGCTGCTCGGCGGTGATCGCCTCGCGGAGCACGACGACGTCGGCCGCTGGTGAGGGCGGGGCGGCGAGGACGTCGGCGCCGCCGCAGCCGGATACCGCGGCGAGCGGCAGGATGGCCGCGGCCGCAAGCACTACCCGGCGTGTCGGTTTTGCCGCCACGGAGCCTCCAGCGGGTGCCGCGCCCCGTTGCCTGCGCGGGCTCCTAGCATGCCACGCTCGCCGGCGGGTGACCCGGACCGGCACGCGGCGTGACGGGCATGCGTCCGGGTGGTGGCCAGCCCGGTTAGGCTAGAGGCCGAACGGACAACAGCACAGGTCGCGGGCGAGGAGGTCGTGATGCAGGGGAACTCGCGTCACGGTTCGCCGCGGTCGCCGTCGCGGGGGGCTACCGCAGATGCCGAGCGGATCGTCGGCCTGCTCGAGCCGGCGGTGACCGCCATGGGCATGGACCTGGAGGATGTCAGGGTCACCTCGGCCGGGCGGCGCAGGCTGTTGCGCATCGTGGTCGACGCCGACGGCGGGGTGAGCCTCGACGACATAGCCCTCGTGAGCCGGGAGCTGTCGGCCGCGCTCGACCGGGCAGCCGCGATGGGCGAGGCGTCCTACACGCTCGAGGTGTCGTCGCCGGGCGTTGACCGCCCGCTGACCGAGCCAAAGCACTGGAGGCGCGCGGTCGGCCGTTTGGTGACCGCTCCGCTCCGGCCGCAGCCCACCGCGGCGGCGGGCGCCCCCGGCGCGACCGTTACCGGGCGCGTCGCCGGGGCCGATTCCAGCGGGGTGCGGATCGACGTCGGCGGGGCGAGCCAGCAGTACGGCTATTCCGAACTGGGCCCGGGAAGGATACAGATCGAGTTCGCCCCGCTGGATGGACACGCCGACGACGGCGCGGACGGGGAGGGGCCCGATGGATATTGACCTGAGTGTCCTGAAAAGCCTCGAGGCCGAGAAGGACATCTCGATGGACCTGGCGATCAAGGCCATCGAGGATGCCCTCCTCGTCGCGTACCACCGGACCGAAGGTGCGGCGCCCGCGGCGAGGGTCGAGGTCAACAGGGGCAGTGGCCATGTGACCGTGTGGGCGGCCGAGACCGGTGCCGACGGCACGGTGCTCCGGGAGTATGACGACACTCCCGAGGGCTTCGGGCGTATCGCCGCGACCACGGCCCGGCAGGTCATCCTGCAGCGGCTGCGGGACGCCGAGGACGAGCTCACCTTCGGTGAGTACGCGGGCCGCGAGGGAGACATCGTCGCCGGCGTGATCCAGCAGGGCAAGGATCCCCGTGCGGTCCTGGTCGATCTCGGCAAGCTCGAGGCCATCCTGCCGCCCACGGAGCAGGTGCCCGGCGAGCGCTACGTGCACGGCGAGCGGCTGCGGTGCTACGTGCTGACCGTCCGCAAGGGCTACCGCGGTCCGTCGGTGACGCTGTCCCGCACGCACCCGAACCTGGTCAAGAAGCTGTTCGCGCTCGAGGTGCCGGAGATTGCCTCGGGCGCCGTGGAGATCGCCGCCATCGCCAGGGAGGCCGGGCACCGCAGCAAGATCGCGGTGGCCTCGCGCCAGCCCGGCGTGAACGCCAAGGGCGCCTGCATCGGCCCGATGGGCAGCAGGGTACGCAACGTGATGACGGAACTGCACGGGGAGAAGATCGACATCGTCGACTACTCGCCTGACCCGGCCGAGTTCGTGGCGCACGCCCTTTCGCCGGCGCGGGTTTCCCGGGTGATCGTCGTGGATCCCCAGGCGCGCGTGGCGCAGGTGATCGTGCCCGACTACCAGCTGTCGCTGGCCATCGGCAAGGAGGGCCAGAACGTGCGGCTCGCCGCCCGGCTGACCGGCTGGCGGATCGACATCCGGCCGGACAGCCCCGACGCCGACACGGCCGTCGCGTCGGCCGCTCCCGAGGATGGGGGTCAGGGCGGCGAGGGCGGGCGAGGCGTCGAGGGCGGGCCAGGCGGCGGGGGCGGGGCGGATGACGGCGCGCTCGCGAACGCCGTCAGCGACGTCCCGGGCTCGGCCGGCGCGGCGCCCGGAGCCGCCGCGGACGCGTAGGCCGCGCTTATCGGGCGGTTGAAGGGGGGTCGTCCCCCCTAGGGGTGGCACTGTAAGCTTGGCGGAGATGGGCACGCGGCATTCGCAGACTCGGCACGCGCCAGCGATCCGGACCTGCGTAGGTTGTGGTGCCCGCTCGGTCAAGTCGGACTTGCTTCGCCTGGTGGCGGCCGGGAACGAGATCGTTCCTGACGTGCCGGCGCGGAGACCGGGCCGGGGTGCATACCTGCATCCCAGCCAGGGATGCTTTGAAAAAGCGCAGCGCCGCCGGGCGTTTGCGCGGGCGCTGCGCCTTTCTGGAACGTTCGGGACTGGTGCGGTCGTCGAGTATCTTGGGCAGGCACGGCCGGCCGCGCCGGGTCATGTCGAGGCGATCGGCGACGGCTGGCAGAAGGAGCCGGGCGAGCTGGACGAGGGTAAGGCACGGCCGTGGCGACATGGCCCGGGAGAGCAGGCTGAGATTGCGATGAGCGACCGATGAGCATGCGGCGATGAACAGCAGAAGCTGACGCCGGACGGAGCACGCGCTGCCCCGACCGGCTGACGGGTCCGGCGAGTCCGGACCGAGTAGAGGGAGCGCAGTGGCGAAAGTCCGGGTGTACGAGCTCGCGAAGGAGTTCGGCGTAGAGAGCAAGGCCGTGATGGCCAGGCTCCAGGAAATGGGCGAGTTCGTGCGGTCGGCGTCCTCCACGATCGAGGCGCCGGTCGTCCGCAGGCTCAAGGAAGAATTCTCGGCCCAGCAGCCCAGGCAGGCGCGGGCCAGCCAGACCACCGATGGCCGCCCGGCGGCCCCGCCCGCGCCCGCGGCGGCGCCGGCCGATGACG
>JASHQP010000193.1 GCA_030039095.1 Streptosporangiaceae bacterium | reverse complement strand
GATGACCGCGTGCGCCGAGACGATCAGCGAGCTGCGCCAGATTCCCGGGGTCGCCGGCGTCCACCTCATGGCCGTCGCCAACGAGCACCGCATCCCCGAAATCCTGCAGCGCGCCGGCCTGACCGAAGTGGCGGCGAAGTGATGGGCGAAGTGGGAATCGAGCGACTTGCCGGCCCAAGTGGGCAGACTCATAGCTTCGTCGGGGGCATATCCACCCGAAATTGCGGCCCTCAGGGCACGACTGTGCCACGTAGGTACGGTCAGAGCAGTACCTATTCCGCACAGAGTCCCGGGCCCGCGGGTCTGCGGGGAGGTCGTCCCCCCCGAGGCAGCACAGGGTCGTCCCCCCGAGGAGATACAGGTGAGGGTTGATGTGCGGCCGGTGGGCCGGCTCCGTGGCAAGGAGCCGCTGGATGTGACCGCTGCCCTCGGTCCGGTCGTCGAGGCGCTCTGCGCCAGCGACGTCGACCTTTCCCGGGTCAGCGTGGTGTGCGACTGGATCCAGTACCGCTCCAGCTTCCGCGAGGTCGCCGACTACCGCCCGGTGCTGGCGCCGTGGCACACCGTGCCGGGGCCGGACGGGGAGGCCGGGGACCGGGCCGCGTACAGCGAGCCACCGGCCGAGGTCGCGCTCGAGATGGCCATCGACTGCGCCGCTGCGCCGGCACCGACCTGCGGGCCGTGGTCGCCGGGCTGCTGGAGGAGTACGCCCATCCGGCGGGCTCGGCGCGGGTGCCGCTCGAGCCGTGGACGGCCGGCCGGCAGAGCTGCATCTGGCGTTTCAACGCGCTGTACTGGCAGGCACTGTCCCTGTGGGAGCAGGCGACCGGGCGCGACTACGAGCAGGCCCTGCCGGGCGGCGAGAGCGACGCCCGCAACACCGCGGCCGCGCGGGAGCTGATCCTCGAGCTGTTCAAGACCTGGGACGACCTGGACGCCAGGAGCGCGCTGCCCCCCGAGCTCTACGTCGTCGAGCTCGGGGTCGGCAACGGGAACCAGGCGCGGACCTGGCTGGACGAGTTCGTCGAGCTGTCGCGGGCGCACAGCCGCGACTACTACCGCCGGCTGCACTACATCATGGGCGACTACTCGCCGCACGTGCTCGGCCGGGCGACGAAGGCCGTCGCGCATCACGGTGATCACGTCAGCGCGCTGGTCGTCGACGCCACGCGCCCGGGCGTCAGCCTCGGCTTCCTGCGCGGCAAGGCCTTCCTGGTCTACATCTCCAACGTCTATGACAACCTGCCGAGCGACGAGGTGGCCCGCATCGGCGGGCAGACGTACCAGGTCGAGACCCGCGCCTACCTTCCCGGCGGCGACGCGGCGCGGATCGCGCGGACGTTCTCGGCCACGCCCGAGCGGCTTCCCGAGCTGACCGGCAAGCTGCTCCGGCTCGGCCCCGAGCTGCTGTGCGAGGCGCTGCCGCAGCACTTCAGCGACGCCGGTCAGGCGGTGACGTTCTGGCGCGACGTGTGGGCCGCGATGCGGCTCGCCGAACGCTACCGGCCGCTCGAAGGGCTCGACCTGTACCAGGTCACCGCGGAGATGAACGGTGAGCTGCTCCGGTCGCAGCTCGAATCGCACGGCGACATCCGGGTGCACGTCAACAACGGGGCGCTGGGCAGCTTCGCGCAGACGCTGCCGCTGCTGCACCCGTTCGGCCGGCTGCAGTGCCATGACCTGTTCCTCGACGACGTCCGCGGCTACCAGTCGGGGTTCTTCGGGCCGGGGAAGTACGACGGGTCGGTGGTGAACTGGGTCAACGGCCCGCTGCTGCGGCACATCGGCGGCCGGGCCGGCTTCGACGTCCGCATCTCGCCGTTCGCGGCCCGGCCTTCGTCGAACGTCAAGACGCTAACCGCGGGGGTTCGGGAATGACCGACACGAACGCGACGCTGCTGCCGACCACGGTCATCGGCTCGTACTCGGTCCCCGAGTGGCTCGGCCAGCTGAAGAACGACTGCTACCGGCACAGGATCAGCCGCAGGTACCTCGACGAGATCCACGAGATGGCGATCAAGGCAGCGGTCATGGACCAGGAGCGGGCCGGCATCGACATCGTCTCCGACGGCGAGCTGCGCCGCGACAACGACGTGGACTACCTGCTCGCCCGGATCCCCGGCGTGGAGATCGCGCGGCCCGACAAGGCCGACTACTTCGACTACTACGACGCCAGCATCAGCCACCCGCTGCCCGCGCCCGGCCGGGCGAACCTGGGCCTGGCCGAGGACTTCCGGTTCGTCCGGCAGCTCACCGACCGGCCGGTGCGGCTGTCCATCACGGGGCCCTATTCGCTGGCCCACCGGATCCGCGACACCTCGGGGGCCGGCTACGCCAGCCACGCGGACCTGGTATGGGCGCTCGCCGAAGTCCTCGCAGCCGAGGCAGCCGAACTCGCGAGGTCCGGCGCGCGGATCTTGCAGATCGACGAACCGTTCCTGGCGGGATACCCGGAGGACGTGGAGCTGGCCGTGGCGGCCGTCAACACCGTGACCGAAGGCGCCGACGTGAGCTGGACGCTGCACGTCTGCTACGGCAACCGGTACGCGCGGCCGCTGTGGGAAGGGCACTACGACTTCCTGTTCCCCGCGGTCAAGGAGGCGAACGTGAACGAGCTCGCGCTGGAGTTCGCCCGGACCGGTGACGAGGACCTCGGCCTGCTCGAGCAGCACCACTGGGATCGCGGCCTGGGGCTCGGCGTGATCGACGTGAAGACCGAGCAGGTGGAATCCCCCGGCCTGGTGGCGGCCCGGATCCGGCGCGCGCTGCGCTACGTGCCCGCCGACCGGCTCGTGATCAATCCCGACTGCGGCCTGCGGCACCTGCTGCCCGACATCGCCCGCGCGAAGCTAGCCGCTATGGTGTCAGGCGCGGCCATCGTCCGCGCCGAGATCGCCGCCGCTGGCAACCACGCCGACGGCGCGACCCAGGATTCCGCTGGCGTGGCCAAAGATCCCGGTACCACACCCCAATCACCTATCCCGAGCAAAGGGTAATCACGTGACACACGAAAAGGACGGATACCACTTCACCTCCGAGTCGGTGACCGAAGGACACCCGGACAAGGTCGCCGACCAGATCTCCGACGCGATCCTGGACGCGGCGCTGGCGGAATACCCGGCCTCGCGGGTCGCGGTGGAGACGCTGCTGACGACCGGCCTGGTGGTGATCGCCGGCGAGATCACCACCGACGCCCGCATCGACTACGCCGACGTCGCCCGCGCCACGCTGCGCGATATCGGCTACGACTCCGGCGACCTCGGCTACGACGGGAACGCCGTGGGCATCATGACCGCGCTGGACCGGCAGTCCCCCGACATCGCCCAGGGAATCGCGCGCTCGCACGAGAAGCGCGGCGACGGCGCCAGAGACGACTACGACGAGGTCGGCGCCGGCGACCAGGGGATGATGTTCGGCTACGCGACCAACGAGACGCCGGAGCTGATGCCCGCGCCGATCGCGCTCGCGCACCGGCTGGCCCGGCGCCTGGCCGAGGCGCGGAAGTCCGGCGCCCTGCCCTACCTCCGGCCGGACGGCAAGACGCAGGTGACCGTGCGCTACGACGGCGACGGCAAGCCGGTCAGCATCGACAAGGTGCTGATCTCCACCCAGCACGCCGAGGGCGCCGACGAGAAGCTTCCCGACGCGCTGTGGACCGAGGTGGTCACCGCCGTTCTGCCCGCCGACCTGTACGACCCCGCCGACCTGCGCGAGAACTTCTACGTGAACCCGACCGGCAGGTTCGTGGTCGGCGGCCCGGTCGGTGACACCGGCCTGACCGGGCGGAAGATCATCGTGGACACCTACGGCGGGGCGGCGCGGAACGGGGGGGGCGCGCTGTCCGGCAAGGACCCGTCCAAGGTGGACAGGTCCGCCGCCTACGGCGCGCGGCACGTGGCCAAGAACGTGGTGGCCGCCGGCCTGGCGGACCGCGCCGAGCTCCAGGTGGCCTACGCGATCGGGATGGCCAGGCCGCTGTCGCTGCACATCGACACGTTCGGCACCGAGAAGATCCCGCGCCGGCAGATCCTGGACCTGGTCGAGCAGAACTTCGACCTCCGCCCGGCCGCGCTGCGCGACAACCTGAACCTGCTCCGCCCGATCTACCGGGCCACCGCCGCCTACGGCCACTTCGGCCGGGACGAGCCCGACTTCACCTGGGAGCGCACCGACGTGGCCGACCGCCTGCGCAAGCAGGCCGGCCTTGCCGCAAGCACGCCGGCGTAGGCCACCCGGGTGGATGCTGCCCTGCTGGACTCCTTTGGCCTCGATCCCGAGGTCCTTCACCTCAACCATGGCGCGTTCGGTGTCGCGCCCGTCGCTGTGCGCCGGGTGGCCGCGGCCTGGCGGGAGCGCGCCGAGCGCAATCCGCACCGCTTCAACCGGGTCGAGCTACCGCCGCTCATCGCGACGGCACGCGAGAGCGTGGCCGGGTTTCTCGGCATCGACCCGTTCCGGACCGCGTGGGTACGCAACGTGTCCGAGGGCGTGTCAGCGGTGCTCGGCTCGCTGAGCCTGCGCCCCGGCGACGAGCTGGTGGTCAGCACGCACGGCTACGGCGCGGTCGCCATGGCGCTGCGTCATCACGCGGCACGGGCCGGGGCTCAGGTCGTCGAGGCCGCCTACCCCGTCGGCGCCGCTGATGCCGCGATCGTGTCGGCCTACGCGGCTGCGTGCTCACCGCGGACGCGGCTTGTCGTGATCGACAGGATCACCTCACCGACCGCTACCGTCACCCCCGTCGCCGCGGTGGCGGCGGCCGTCGCGGGCCCGGGCCGACCGGTGCTGGTCGATGCGGCGCACGCGCCCGGCCAGCTGGACGACGACATCGCCGCATTCGGCGCCGATCACTGGATCGGGAACCTGCACAAGTGGGCGTACGCTCCCCGCGGCAGCGCGGTTCTGTGGAGCCGGCCCGGCATCGAGGTGACGCCGACCGTGCTCAGCTGGCAGCTTCAGGATGGCTACGCCGCGTCGTTCGACTATCCGGGCACGTGGGACTACGCCGGCTGGCTGGCCGCCCCCGATGGCCTGGCGCACTGGGAGGCACTTGGCGGCTGGCAGACCGTATCCCGGCTGGCGGGCCTGGTATCGGACGGCCAGCAGCGGGTGGCCGGCGCACTCGGCGTTCCGCTCGATCGCCTGCCGGCCGTGCCCGCGCCGGCGATGCGGCTGATACCGCTGCCGGACGGAGTTCTTTCCGGTCCCGCCCAGGCCACCGCGTTCTACGAGGCACTGTCGCGCGAGCGCGTCGAAGTCGCACCCGTCTTTTTCGAGGGCGCCGGTTACCTGCGCGTGGCCGCTGCTCCGTACAACACCCCGGACGACTACGACCGCCTGGCCGATGCCGTACAGGAGCTGCTGAAACGCTGGTAACGAGCCGTTGCTGATGCAGTCAGCTGCTGACCGTGACCGGCGGCATGCCGTACTCGGCACGGAATTCCGCGATGGAGTTCGCGGCGGGGAAGGGTTGCGAGGGCACCGGGAAGCCGAGCCGGGCGCAGATGGGTTCCCAGCCTTGGTCCGGGTGCCACTCCAGCAGTTGGGCGGCGGGTACGCCGTGCCGGACCTCGTCGTTGTGCTGTTCGTAGGCGTCGATCATCGCGGCCCGGTCGTCAAAGCGGTCACAGAACCGGTCCCGCATCAGCCGGCGGAGGGCCTGCATCCACGGACCGGCCTCGGCCGGCACGTAACCGAAGATGTCGAACACGGTCAGTGCGGCGCTGCGGTACCAGCTGTCGGCGTCGCGGACGGACAGCACCACCAGGGCGCCGGGGTTGGCCGCTAGCAACTCCGGCCAGAAGCTCGCGCCGGGCCAGTCCACGATGGCCGTGTAACCGGCCAGCATCGCGCTCCAGTCCGCCGGGCGGCCGTCGATGGCGTCCGCCGTTATGCCGCGCGGACCGCACGGGCCAGTGCCACCAAGGCCCGGGTCACCCGGGCCGCGCACCGGCTGTTCACCGAGCGCGGGTACCTGTACACGACGATGGCGGACATCGCAGCTGAGGCTTCTGTCGCCGTCCAGACGCTGTACCTCAGCTTCGGCGGCAAGGCGCAGATCCTCAGCGCGGCATTCGATCTGAGCG
The DNA here is from genome assembly GCA_030039095.1 of Streptosporangiaceae bacterium. The sequence continues at coordinate 4,826 of JASHQP010000193.1, read as the reverse complement.
TGGCCGGCGACGACGAGGCCGTGGCGGTCCTGAACCGGCCGTGGGTCAGCGCGCTGCGAGACGAACGCGACCTGCGGCAAGCCCTCCGGCTGGTGGTCGCCGAGGGAACCGCCATCGTCGCCCGGGCCACGCCGATATACCTCCGCGTCCAGGAGGCCTGCGCCGACGCGGAGGTCGCCGAGGTCCTGGCCACCCAGCGGGCGCGGCGTTACCAAACCGACCGGGACGTGGCCGCGCTCCTCGCGGCCAAGCCCGGCTTCGCCGCCAACCTGACCGTCGATCAGGCCGGCGATATTCTCTACGCCGTCCTCAGCGAGGACACCTACCGCCTGTTCTGCATGGACCGCGGCTGGGAACTCGGCCAATGGCAGGCATGGTGCCTGACCAGGCTGCAGACAACCCTCGCAGATCCGCCAGGCCCTGCCGAAGGATCATCTCCCGATCGCTGACTTCGCTCGCCCCGTTCCTGTGGGCTGCGTCCATTGGGATTGGCCCGGCGGGAGGTTTACGCTGCTGATATGGACGATTCAATTCTGTCCCCGGACGAGATCCGTGCCGCGGCACAGCTCCATAACGAGCTCGGGCCGGAGTACCGGGATGCCGTCGTTGAGTCGTTCCTCGAAAAGGTCGACAGGCAAGTCAGCAACCGGATCGATGCTCAGCTGGCCGCTCTGCGGCCCCCAGCAATCCCCGCATCGGACCGGATCCTGATGGACAGAAAGCGCTCGCAGCTCGGGGCGATGGCGGCCGGCTCCGTGCTCACGGCACTGGCGTCCGGAGCTGCCGTCGCCTGGTCAGTTCACTACCCAGGCTCATCGCCGGTCAAGGCGCTGGGCCTCGTCTGGGCCATCCTGGCGGTCGCATACATTGCGTATGCCTGGCGGCTGCGCCGCCGTTGAGATCCGAGCGCGCCCTGCTGCGGGTTCAGGCGTAAGTGGTGGTCTCCATCGGCGTGCTGATCGAGCGGTTCTACCACGAGCTGTGGAACCGGTGGGACGATTCCGCGGTCGATGCCACCCTCAGCCCGGGCTTTACCTTCCGCGGATCGCTGGGACAGCAGACATCGGACCGGCAAGGGTGGCGGCGCTACCGGGACCTGGTGCGCGAAGGTTCTGCCGATTTTCACAACGAGATCGTTGAGCTGGTGTGTGACGGCGGGCGGGCCGCGGCCCGGCTTCGCTTCACTGGTACCCATACCGGCCCGCTGCTGGGATTGCCGGCAACGCAGCGCCGGTTCGAATACGCAGGGGCTGCCTTTTTCACGTCAGATGAGCGGCGCCTGACCAGTGCCTGGGTTCTTGGCGATCTCGACGCGCTCCGCCGCCAGCTCAGCTGACAGCGGCCGTGACCTCGGACCGCTTGCAGACTCCGTCGCTAGAGCTTGCGCTCGCGGCACAGGCGCGCAACAGCGAGTTCGTCCGCGCGACGCCGGTCGTCCCACTGCACGGCGAGGATGCAGAGGTCTTGTGCTCGCTGAAGCTGGAATGCCTGCAGGACACGGGTTCGTTCAAGATCCGCGGGGCAATGAACGCAATCCGGGCCGGCGCAGGTGTTAAGCCAGGTAGGCCGGTTTACACGATAAGCGCAGGCAACATGGGCGCAGCGCTCGCGCGCGCGGCTGGGTATGAACGTGTTGACCGGGAGTTGCTGGGCCGCCCCGACGAGCTTGTCAGCGTTGCCCGCGGGATCCTCGCGAGGCTCGAGGCCGAGCCAGCGGCTTCTAGGACCGGCAAACGCGGATCGGGCGCAGCGCCGACTACGCCACACCTCTCCCGCTACCGCCGGCGACGCGCATCAGCAGACTCGCCAGAGCATCGGCCGGGTCGACGGGTGACTGACCAGCGGTGTGCGCATGCAGCGGGAGGAAGAACTGCCCGTCAGCAAAGCGCCCGGCGAGACGGTGCGCGGCGTGCACGGCGAACGTCGTCTTGCCAATGCCAGCCATCCCGTCGATCGCGTAGATGCCCACCAAACCGCCACCCGCCCTGCTGGCCAGCGACTGCTCCAGGCCCGTCAGCTCGCGTCCGCGGCCGGTGAAGCCGCCGATGTCACGCGGCAGAGTCCGCGTCGCGGCGGCGGCTGACGACTCCTGCGCGGCCTCGCTCCTGACCGCCAGCACCCGCTCCGGCTCGGCCCGGCCGCGGGCGGCAGCAACGAATGCCTCCTGCACCGCGCCGGTCAGCCTGAGCGCACCGGCGAGCATCAGCGCACTATCCTTGCGCGCGGTCCGATTGATGCCCCGTTCCAGGTCGCTGACGGACCGTGGGCTCAGCCCCGCCCGCTCGGCCAGCTCCTCCTGCGTCAGCCGCGCCTCGGTCCGCAGCTGCCTCAGCAAGTCGGCGAACCTCAGCCCAGGCTCCACGTCTGCAGAGCCTACGTCGGCGCAGCACCGAACTGGCAGAGCGGCGCCAGGCTAGGATCCTGGCCGTGGAGGACTACCGCCAGGTCGTTGCCAGCCTCCGCCAGGCGTACGGGCCGGACGCGGCGGCCAAACGCGACAGCAGGCGGAAGGAAGCATTCAAGGTCGATGAGCGGCGCCGCTTCCTTGACCTGCTCCAGGACCGGGCCGTCACGAGCCTGCTGGAGGTGGGTGCCGGCACCGGGCACGACTCGCTGTACTTCCAGGAGCAGGGCCTGCGAGTCCTGTGCACCGACCTGTCCCCGGCCATGGTCGAGTTGTGCCGGGCGAAGGGCCTGGACGCACGCGTGGCCGACTTCCTGGACCTCGGGGTTCCCCCAGCTTCGTTCGACGCCGTCTATGCCCTGAACTGCCTGCTCCACGTGCCAACCCCGGATTTCCAGCGCGTCCTGGGGGCGATCGGTGAGGTGCTGGTGCCGGGAGGACTGCTGTATGTGGGAACGTGGGGCGGCGCGGACGAGGAAGGCATGAGGCAGGACGACCATCATCCGGTACCCCGCTTCTTCGCGTTCCGCTCGGATCGGCTGATGAGAGAGATGCTGGCCGAACGCTTCCGCGTCGTGTCGTTCACGACCTTCGACGCTGACGGGAATCACTTCCAGTCATTCATGCTGGAGAAGCCGGGGACAGCCCTTCGGTGAGCGCCGGGCCCAGCCTCCGGTGAGGCCGGGAGCCCGTCCCGGGCAGGCCGGGGGCGGCGTGCCAGAATCCAGGCATGCCCGAGCCGCTCGATCTGGTCGTGCGCGACGCGACCGTGGTGAGCCCGGGCCGTCTGCAGACGGCCGACATCGGCGTGCGGGACGGGCGCATCGCCCAGGTCGGCGACCGGATGACCGGCCGGGAGGAGATCGCCGCCGGCCCGACCTCGAGACGCTGATGCCCATGCTGTTCTCCGAGGGCGTGGTCACCGGGCGGATCTCACTGGACCAGTTCGTGGACCTGACCTCCGCGAACGCGGCGCGGCTGTTCGGCCTCTACCCGCGCAAGGGCGCCGTCGCCGTCGGCTCCGACGCCGACCTGGCGCTCTGGGATCCGCAGGAACGCCGCACGATCGACGGCGCCCGCATGCGGTCGCGCGCCGACTACTCCGTATACGACGGCTGGCAGGTCCAGGGCTGGCCGAGGATCGTTCTCCAGCGCGGCCAGGTGCTGCTGGCCGACGGCGAGATCAGCGCCCGCCCCGGCCAGGGCCGGTGGCTCCGCCGCCACCGGGCGTAGAACCCCGGCTCCCCCGCCGGCCGGACCGATGATTCTGGCGCGGGCGGGGCGTCCAACCCTCGCAGGCCGGAAGCCGGCGGGGCGTCTAACCTCGCAGGCCGGAAGCCGGGCCGGAGCAGGGAGGAGAGACATGTCTGCCGGGTTGACGCCGGAAGGGATCGAGGCGCTCGAGGCCGTGCTCACCGGCCATGTGGCCAGGGGCCGCCTTCCGGGGCTCGTCGCGCTCGTGGCCAGCGGCGGCGACGTGCATGTGTCGGCGCTGGGGCACAAGGCCTTCGGCGACGAGGAGCCCATCGGCCGCGATGCGATCTTCCGCATCGCCTCGATGACCAAGCCGATCGCGGGCGTGGCGGCGATGCTGCTCATCGAGGACGGGGCGATGGCGCTCGGCGATCCGGTCGGCCGGTGGCTGCCCGAGCTGGCCGAGCCGCGGGTCCTGCGGACCCTGGAGTCGAGTCTCGACGACACGGTGCCCGCGCAACGGCCGATCACGGTCGAGGACGTGCTGTCGTTCCACCTGGGGTTCGGCTGCATCATGTCGGCCGGCGCGTACCCCATCCAGCAGGCCGAGAGCGAGCTGGGCCTCCGGACGCTCGGGCCGCCGTGGCCGCCGCCCGACCTGACGCCGGACGAGTGGCTGGCCCGGCTCGGCGGCCTGCCGCTGCTCGACCAGCCGGGCACACGCTGGCGGTACAACACCGGCGCCACGGTGGCCGGGGTGCTCATCGGGCGGGTTGCAGGGGCCCCGCTCGCTGAGGTGATGCGCGAACGCGTTTTCGAGCCGCTCGGCATGGCCGACACCGGTTTCAGCGTCCCGGCCGCCAAGCTCGGCCGTTTCACCACGTTCTACGCCGCCGGCGCCGGCGGAGGGCTGGACGTGGTCGACCGGCCGGACGGCTGGTGGTCCGCGCCGCCGAAGCTGCCCGACGCCGCCGCCTCCCTGGTCTCGACCGTTGATGACCTGTGGGCGTTCGCGGCCATGCTGGCCTCCGGCGGTGGCGGCCTGCTCTCGGCCGAATCGGTGCGGCTGATGATGGCCGACCGCATGACGGCACGGGAACGGGCCGAGAACCGGGTGTTCGTGGGCGACCACGGCGGGTGGGGGCTCATGATGGCGGTCCCGTCCGGCGCCGGCCCGGCCGGGGCGGGCAGCCCAGCCGGGGCGGGCAGCCCAGCCGGGGCGGGCAGC
>JASHQP010000016.1 GCA_030039095.1 Streptosporangiaceae bacterium | reverse complement strand
GCCCGCGTAGAGGGCGTCACCACCGTTGTCCCCGCTGCCGGCCAGCACCAGGACCCGGGACCCGTAGACGGCAGGCAGCAGGCGGATGCACACCGACGCCAGGCCGGCCGCGGCGCGCTGCATCAGTGCGCCCTCCGGCACCTCTGCCATCAGCGCGCTCTCTGCCGCCCGGACCGCGGCTACGTGGTGACCGTTTCTCATGCCGGGCCCCTTGCCGACTTCGTTTGTTCGCGCAGAGCGAACGAACGGTCAGCCGACGCCGATGCCGCTCGGCGGGCCTGCGCCGCCAGCGAGATGTTCGCGATGCCGCCGATGCGCACGATCATGTGCCAAGCCTGCCACGCCGCCCGGACGGCACCGCGGCTGGCGTCGGCGAGTGGATCAGCCCGCGCTTGCCCCCTGGCCGGCAGCAACGGGCAGAACCTGCTGCGCGACGCGCTCGCGCATTTCCTCGACCCGCCGCGGCCGGATCGGCCGCACCGTGCTCGTCACCTGCACCAGGCTCGGGGTACGTACGGAACTCGGCCGCGCGCCACCGACCGCGACCTCTGGCATCTCCCCGGACCACAGATCGGGCAGGCGGTGCCGGACCGCGAACGAGGCGGCCTCGAGCCGTGAATGCACCCCGAGCTTGGTGAGGACGGACTGCAGGTGCGTGCGCACCGTCGTGCGCGAGACACCGAGCAGTTCCACCATGGTCGCAGTGTCGAGGCCTTCCACCAGCATCATCAGGCACTCCCGCTCGCGGCTGGTCAGGTGCGAGGCCATCCGGAGCGCCAGGCTCGGCTCCGCGGAGCGCCGCGGAGCCGGGGCATCGGGGACATCGATGACGGTCTCACCGTCCAGCACGCGCTCGAGCGCGGAAACGAGCGCGCCGAGTCCGCGCGACTGGTGCAGGTAACCGGACGCCCCCGCGTCGAGCGCCCTGTCGACCGCATCACAGCCCGAGTTGGCGCCGAGCACGATGACGCCCGTGCCCGCGCACGCGGCGAGCACCTCGCGAATGGTCGCGGCGTGCTCGTCTTCCGGGGCGTTGTGATCGATCAGGCAGGCGTCCGGCTGGTGCACGCTCACCAAAGTGATCATCTCAGCGGCATTGCGGGCTACCCCGCACACCATGTGCCCCTGCTGGCTGAGCACCGTCGACAGCGCGTCGAGGAAGACAACGTGGTCGTCGCCGAGCACTACCGTGGCCATGCGGTCACTCCCCCATCCCGGTGCCTGCCGAAGACGCCGCGGGCTTGGCCCCGGCCCGCAGTGTCCCCATAAAGGTCACGCGTCTCGAACAACATGCGTTCTCCCCCCGGCGAGGAATCTCGCGGCAGCCGATGGCTGAATCCCGAGCTTCCAGGTCGGTTGCGTTGGCATATCTGGGCCACAGCACGCCCGAACAGTGGCCGCCACCGACCCCGAACGACCCGGCTCGGCTGCCTTCCCGGTTGAACCAGCCCACGATTGAAGACGCGTGCACCCCGGTGAACGTTTACAGGAAGTTACGACGATGTGCCGCTGTGATCGGAAAATTACTAATAGTGATGACTAGCGGAGCCGCTGCGAGTGACCGGCAGGGCCAGGCCAGCGGGCGCGTACGCGGCGATGAGCGCGGAGCGCAGGGCGGGCTCGCCATACTGGTCGGCCACCCGGGAGCGAGCGACATCGGCCATGCGGGCGGCCGCCTCGGGCGAGTCGAGCAGGTGCCGGACGGCCGCAGCCAGCTGGCTCGGCCGGCGCGGCGGGATCAGCGTCCCGGTCACCCCCGGTATCACCAGGTCCGGAACGGCGTTGACGGCGGTCGCCACGACGGGGACGCCACAGATCATCGCCTCGACGATCACGGTGGGCAGACCCTCGTAACGGCTGGGCATGGCGAAGACGTCGAGAGCGGGAAGCACCTCGAGCACGTCCGTGCGCTCGCCCGCCAGGACCGCACGCACCCCGGGTGGCAGGCCGGCCGCCTGCCTGGCGACGCGCCCGGCCAGTTCCCCGTCGCCGATCCAGATGCCGATCACGCCCGGGCGGCCGATCTCCCGCATCGCAGCGATGAAATCCTCGGGCGCCTTCTGGTAGGTGAGCCGGCCGACCGCGCCGACGACGGTTGCGTCGTCGGGAAGACCGAGCATGGCCCGGGCGCGACGGCGCGCCTCCGGCAGCCCGGCGTTCATGCTCGCGCGCAGCCGCTCAGGCCCGTCGACCGCGACGCCGATCGTGGCGACGCGCTCCGGCGAGACCAGGCCCCGCCGCACCGCCTCGGCGGCCACCGCGCTGCCGACGCACAGCGCCATGTCGGTTATCCGGCCGAGCCGGCGCTCGATCGCCACGTACGCCTGGCGCCGCAGCGGGGACTGGAACCGGTGGAACGGGAACCCATGGTAGGTGTGCACGATCCTGGGCACGCCCGCCCTGCGGGCGGCGATGCGGCCGACCGCTCCCGCCTTGGCGCAGTGGGTGTGCACGACGTCGAAATTCCGCTCGCGGAAGATCGATTCCAGCTTCCCGGTCGCCAGCACGTCACTGCGCGGGGCGATCACCTCGCGGAGCACGGGCTCGACCAGAACCTCGATCCCCGAGGCCGCGGCCTCCTCGAGCAGCCGCCCTCCGCTGCCCGTCACGATCGTGGGCGTCACGACCTCGGGGTCCAGCACCTGGGCACCGCGAAGGGCGAGCACGCCCGCTCCGCCTTCGAGCCTGGTGATGACCGTCGCGACCCGCAGCGCGCGGTTTCCGCCGCCCATCACCATCCCCCTTCACTGCCTCGCGTCCTCCCCGCCCCCCCGACCCGGGCGGGATGGCTGATCATCGCCCGCCCGGGCCCGTCGGACGGAACGGCACCGTTGAAGACCCTCCGGTGATCCCGTTGCGCTCGGGAGGCCGCAAGCCCGCCGCCCGGGCGACCCGGACGGCCTCGAGCCTGCTGTGCACGTCCAGCTTGCTGAAGATGCTTCGGGTGTGGGTGCGGACCGTATCGGTAGAGATCAGCAGCTCCTCGGCGATCTGCCGACCGCGCTTGCCTTCCGCCATGCTGGCGAGCACGTCCCGCTCCCGCGGGCTCAGCACGTCGAGGGGGTCGCCGGCCTCCTTTGCCTTGCGGACGTCTTCGCGCAGCTCACGCAGGATCTCGCCAAGCATCTCCGGCGGGAACCAGGAATGACCCTGGCACACCCCGCGCAGCACGGTCTCCAGGTCATCGGCGCCCTGCTCCTTGGACACCCAAGCGGCCGCTCCCGCCCTGGCGGCCTCCACCGCGTGGGCCACGTCGTGATCACCGCTGACCACGACCACATGAGCGCTCGGCCACGCGGCCTTGAGCCGGGTCAGCACCTCGCCGACCGCAAACCCGAGCGGCTCGACCTCGATCAGGATGACGTCTGGCCGCAGCCAGCGGACCACCTCGGGCAGCTGGGGGTCGTCAGTGCTGCAGCACCCGGCCACCCAGAGATCGGGAGCGGTAGACAGCCGGGACGCAAGCGCTTCTGTCACCATCCTGTAGTCGTCTACAAGAAGCAGTCGCCGCACGTCCACTACTCCACTGTGGCGTGGCGGCCTGGCATTGTCCTCATACAGATGAATGAGTAATTCTCCTCCTCATAAGGGGGAGTGAACCCCGGAGCCTAACCCTGGTTACCTGGAGTACGTAATCAACTACTCTGTGGATGCGCGCCTGGCTGCCGCGGTGTTGCTGGGCTGCCCCGCTGGCCGCATAGTCAGGGCGCGCTATTGGGGCAGCCCTGGGTAATGATGCTGTCCTCGGCTGACCAGTAGCTCGGCAGTGAGCTGTAGGGATTCCCGCCGCTTCCGTCGGTCACGTACACGTAGCCGGCATTACGGGTTTTTGACAGGTTGATCGCGCTATTGACCTGTGACCCCGAGGTGGCGTAGATCGTGTTCGCGAACCGGTCGGGGCTGTAATCAAAGACCCAGCTGGGCACGTCGATGTTGTGGTACAGGCTGTACGGGCCCTCGAATGCCATCACGACGTTGCTGACGGACATGTAGCTGGGATCCGGGAAGTCTCCCGGGTTGATCCAGATCGACGTCTCCGGGTTGGCGCTGCGAATGTAATGTGCGAGTTTCTTATAGTACGGAAGCTGGCTGCTGATGCCCTTGACCTCGTCAAGGAAGATATCGGTGACGCCATACCAGGCCTTGTAGTGCCGGACGTCCGCCTCGACCTGCGAAAGCGGGCGCGACCCGTAGCCGGTCGACGAATAGCCAAGGATCGTCACCCCGGCGGCCCGTTCCTTTTTGACGATGCTCTGAAAGTGCCCCACCGGGCCACTGCCCGCGCCGAGCCCCGAGATATCGAGGATCATGTAGCTGGGCACCGGCTTGGTGTTCGCGGCCTGCTGCCAGATTCCCGACGCGTAGAAAAACGCCGGGACGAAGGCACGCTGCGGATGGCAGCTCTTGCTCGGCGCGATGGCGACGTTATTCTGCGTGGTCAGCTTCGCCGTGATGCCGGCCGCGACACCGAGCACCAGGATGGCGACGATCACCACGACCGTCACCGGCCTGGTAACCCACTTGAGGTTTTGCCACTGACGGCCCCGGCGTGGGGGGGTACTAGACATATCTACATCAGCCCTGATCGGCAGCTTCTTCTGAATGTATTAACGCAGCCACGGTGACTCCGGTTGAAGTCCACCGGCGGGAAGGCAGTCGTACGGGTTAGCCCCGGCACGGTCGGTGATGTACACGCTGCCCGCCCGCCGCCGCATCGCGAGCAGAAGCGCGTGGTCATAGTTTTCCCGCGGCACCGCGTACACGACGTGGTAGAACTTGTCGGCCGAACGGGACCGCGTCCACCGTGGCACGGCGAGCTGAAGGTAGGCCCGCCACGGGCCTTCGAACGTGCCGAGCAGGTTGGCGTGCTCGGCATACGCCTCCAGCGGGTGCGCACCATGGTTGAACATCACCAGCCGGGCGCCAAGGTAGCGGGCGTCCCGGGACAGGCCGGCGTAATAGCCGAGGTGCTCGGCGGTGATGGAGACCCGGTCGAAGCACACCCCGGCTACGTTGTACCACTTCAGGAACGATTCGAGGTCCGCGAGCGCCTCGCGGGGCTGGCGCTGGCCGTAGTTGGTGTCCACGTATCCGGCAATCGCGACCCCAGCCTGACGCAGCCGGTCGAGCGCGTGAGCGTAGGCGGCGTCGGGGCCGGGACCCGGACCGTTGGCCACGTTCAGTATCACCAGCCGCACCTGCGGGCCGTGCTCGGCGAGCACCTCCCAGTCGGCCGGCTTGCTGTCGGGCCGGAAGTACGCGGGAACCACCAGCCGCGGCGTGTCCAGCTGCATGCGGTCAGTGGAGCGCCGGCGCACCGGTTGCCTCCCACAGGTCGTCCAGCGACGCCGCGAGGTCCCGGCGTGGCTCCCAGCACAGGTCCTGGCGGGCCAGGCCGATGTCGGCCTGCTGCCAGTCCAGATCGCCAGATCGCGCCGAGCCCGCCGAGTCCTCATGCACCGGGCCCGCGTACCCGGTGACCGCGATGAGTTCCTTCACCAGCGTCCGGGCCGAGACCCCGGTGCCGCTGCCGATGTTCAGCACGGCGTGCGGCACCGTGGGCGCGCCAGCAGCGGCGACCACCGCATCGCCGACGTCTCGCGCGTCGACGAAGTCACGGA
>JASHQP010000192.1 GCA_030039095.1 Streptosporangiaceae bacterium | reverse complement strand
CGCTGGCCCGCGCGGCGCGGGGCGGCCCGCACGGCGGCGACGTGCGCGTGATCACGGGGATCGGTGACCCGCAGCCGCGGCTTGCCGACGCTCACCACTCCTACCGCGAGGCCCTGCTGGCCGCGAAGGTGGCTGCCGCGGTACCCACGGTGGATGACGTGGCGCACTGGCGCGAACTCGGCGCGTTCCGGGCACTTGTGCAAGTCCCGCTGTGCGACGACGCGCGCTCCTCGTGCGTCGACCCGCGGCTGCTGCGGCTGATCGGTCAGGACGGTGACCTGGCCGGCACCGTCGAGACGTACCTGGACCTCGGCTGTGACGCCAAGCGGACCGCCGAGCAGATGCAGCTGCACCGGGCCACGCTGTACTACCGGCTGGCGAAGGCGGCCCGGGTGACCGGCGCCGACCTGCACGACGGCAACGACCGCCTGGCCCTGCACATCGGCTTCAAGCTGGCCCGGCTGAGCGGACGCTATCCGCCCGCCGGGGCCAGCCGCCCGGAGGCTACTTCGTGAAGTACCAGTACTCCGGCAGGAACGTGTACAGCGGGTCGAAGGTGACGCCCTTCAGGTTGCTCTTGACTGCCTGAATGAAGTAGATCTGCGGCACCCAGATGAGCGGCAGCTGCTCCGCGGTGAACGTGGCGTACTGGTGGAACAGCGCCATGCTGCTGTCGTCCTGGATCTTGTCGATCAGGCTGTTCATCGTCGGGTCGGAGTAGCTGCCCGAGTTGGACGGCGCGCCGGTCAGGAACAGCGGCTCACCGGTCGGCAGGTAACCGGGGCCGTCGTATGCCCAGCCGGACAGATCGATCATCTGCCAGTTCGGGTTCGTCGAGACGCCCACCCCGAGAAGCGTGCTGAACGATTCGGCCTGCAGCGAGATGGAGATGCCCGCCTCCGAGGCGTCCGACTTGTAGGTGTCCACCTGGCCCGCCAGCGCCGTCGCGCCCGACGTGTAGTCCATCGTGAACTTGGCCTGAGTGCCTGCCTTGATCCCGGCGCCGCACTTTGCGGGGGTCTCACAGGTCATGACGCCGCCCACCAGCTTCCAGCCGTGGCTTTCCAGCACGCTCTTCGCCTTGGAGATGTCGAAGGGGTAGGCGCCGGCTCCGCCGTTCTCCTTTTCCACCGCGGGCTCGAAGGCGTTGGCGGGCTCGGGAGGAACCGGACCGGTCGTGGGGTACGCGTAGCCGCGGTAGATCTCCTTCGAGATGCCGACCTGGTCGTTGACGTACATCAGCACCTGGCGGAAGTACAGCTGCTTGAACACGGGCCCGGCGGCCGGGTTCTTGAAGTTGATCTGGGTATAGGCGATCGCATACGTGTAGAACGGCACCAGCGTGTAGCCGGACCCGAGCGGGTTGGTCGACGGCAGCGCCTGGTTCAGCGGCTTCTCCGGCAGGTCCGCCGGCGGTACCTCGCCCACGTCCAGCGCGCCGGTCTTCAGCGCCGTGTACATCGCGGTGTCGCTCGTGTAGTCGACGTACTTGAGCTCGGAGAGCTTTGGCTTCGGCGAGCCCGAGTAGGCCTTGTTGGGGACGAAGACGTCGGGGCCGCTGGCGTTGAACGCCGTCAGCTTCCACGGGCCGTCCACGACGCCCCACAGGGGGCTCGTCCCGTAGGTGGAGGTGTCCTTGGCCTGGGCGCTCAGGAAGCTCCACACCTTCGCGCAGTCGGAGATGCTGATGTGGCACCCGCCGCTGCCGGGCTTGGCGCCCGTCGAGGTCACGTCCCAGGCGAGCGGCATCGGCGTGATCTCGGCGAGCTGGTTGTAGGTGAACCACGTTGACGCGTACGTCTTGGTCAGGTGCAGGACGATCGTGTCCGGGCCGGTGACCGAGATGGAGGCCAGGTTGTCCGGCAGGGTTCCGGGCGTGTAGCCGGCGTAGTTGGCCTTCTCCGCCTTCATCATGTTGAGCCAGAACGCCACGTCCTGCGCGTCGACGGTCTCGCCGTCCGACCACTTCCAGCCCTTGAGGCTGACCGTCACCGTCTTGCCGCCGTCGCTGTAGACGGGCGCGTCGGCGGGCGACAGCGCGTAGTTGACCTGGACCGACACACCGTTGTTGCCGAACATGTACAGCGGCCGGTACATCATGTACTCGAAGTTCTGGCCGTTGGGAACGCTCTCGTCGGCGATGGGGATGAACGGCCAGATATAGGTCGGGCTCTGCCCGCTGACAAACCCGTACGTCGCCACGCCGCCCTTCACCGGGGTGCCCTGCGACGGGGCCGGGGAACTCGAGGAGGAGCAGGCGGCGAGCACGAGCGCGGCCGCGCTGACCGCTGCCGCGAGCCCGAGCAGACCGCGCCTTCGTCGGCTGATCGTTGCCCGGCGCCTGCTTGGCGCGTGATCTGGCTTCATATCGGGACTCCCCACTCAACGTCACGGTTGTGAGGTTTGCCCGGAGATTACTGCGATGGCCCGTCGCAGGAGAACGGGCAATTGTCGAAAGGTAGCCAGTGTGTGTGCGACAGATGACGAGTGCGGCTCGTGAGCCGCTGGCCGGCCTCGACGCGCTCATTCGCCGTCGTGTGATTCGGCCACCGCACGGAGCCGGTCAAACATGCCGACGATGCGGTCGCTCAGCCTGCCCCGCTCGCCGGCGCGGATGGATGCCCGCGGGCCACAAGATCTCGTCGGCGAGCGCCGGCCGAACTCGACCGCATACTCGACGGGCGCCGCGGGGCGATCAAGGCCGTCCTGATCGATCAGAAGGCCATCGCCGGCCTGGGGAACCTGCGGCTGAGCTGGGGGAATCACGCGATCGCGGCGAAGGTTCTCACGTGCATGAAAGTTGAAATCTGGTCCGACGTCGTGTGCCCGTGGTGTTACATCGGCAAGCGCCGGTTCGAGAGCGCGGTCGCCTCGTTCGGCCATCCTGACGAGGTCGAGGTGACCTACCGGTCCTTCGAGCTCGACCCGGGCGCGCCCGAGCAGCGCACCGGGAGCCACGCTGAGCATCTGGCCAGCAAGTACGGCATGACGACCGCCCAGGCCGAGCAGGCCGGCGAGCAGATGACCGAGCGCGCCGCCGCCGACGGCCTGGAGTTCCGGTTCGACCTCATGCGCGGTGGCAACACGTTCGACGCCCACCGGGTGCTCCACCTGGCCTCCGAGCACGGCCTGCAGCCCGAGATGAAGGAGCGCCTGATGCGCGCCACCTTCACCGAGGGCCTCCCGATCGCCGACAAGCCCACGCTCGTGCGCCTGGCCACGGAGGTCGGCCTGCCGGCCGCGGAGGCACAGGCCGTCGTCGACGGCGACGATTTCTCCGACGCGGTGCGAGCCGACGAGCAGCAGGCCGCGCGCTACGGCATCTCCGGCGTGCCGTTCTTCGTGGCCGACGGCAAGTACGCGGTCAGCGGGGCGCAGCCGCCCGAGGTGCTGCTGCAACTGCTGCAGCGTGCTTACGACGACGCGAGCCAGCTGACGCCCGTCAGCGCCCCGGCCGACGGCGGCTCCGAGGCGAGCTGCGACGGCGACTCCTGCGCCGTCGGCTAATAGTGTGGAGCGGGTGAGGCTGTCCCCGCTGCTGCGGCCGTTCGTGGCCAGCTACGCCGATTTCGACATGGCGGGCTGGCCCCCCGGCCGGCACCGTGGTCTGCCCGACGGGACCCTCGAGCTCGTGGTCAGCGTCGGTGCACCGCTGACCGTGCGCCGGGCTGGCCATCCGGATGTCGCCGCCGCCGCCACGGTCGCGGGGCTGCGGTCCGGCCCGGTCGAAATCCTCCACGACGGCAGGCAGCGTGGTGTCCAGCTCGCGCTGACCCCGCGAGGCTCGCGGGCGCTGCTGGGGCTGCCCGCGGCCGCGCTCGCTGAGGGGGTGTGGCCCCTGGAGGACATCGTCGGGCGCCGCTGCGACGAGCTGACAGATCGTCTGGCCGATGCCCCGGGCCCGGCCGGCCGGGCCGCGGTGCTGGACGCCGTCCTGGCGGCGTGGGCGGTCGAAGACTGCTGCCCGCCGCTGGCCGACGCTGCGTGGCGCAGGCTGGCCCTTTCTGCGGGACGCGTGCCCGTCTCCACGGTCGCCGAGCAGGTCGGGCTCGGCCGCCGCCATCTGGGCCAGCTTGTCCGCGCCGAGCTTGGCCTGACACCCAAGACCATGGCCCGGATCTTCCGGTTCGGCCAGGCCCGCAGGTGCCTGCGTTCGGGCCGGACGGCCAGCCTGGCCCAGACCGCGGCTGCGTGCGGCTACTTCGACCAGGCGCACCTGGCCAATGACTGGAAGCGGCTCGCCGGCTGTACGCCGGGCCAGTGGATGACCGAGGAACTCCCCTTTCTCCAAGACCCAGGGTCCGGCCGCGGCGCACGCTGAGGGCATGACGAATACCGATCCGGCCGTGACCACGTCGGTCGAGCCGAGCTCGCCCGACCGGCCGCCGACGATCTGGCCCAGCGTTCCGTATCCCGACCCGCAGGCGGCGATCGACTTCCTGGTCGCCACCTTTGGCTTCGAGCCCACGGCGCTGATCGCGGGAGAGGAGCCGGGCAGCTACGCGGAGATCGAGCTGCGCTGGCCGCATGGCAGCGGTGGCATCATCATCCGCAGGTCGGAGCAGCCGGTGCCCACCTGGCTCTACGTTGTGACGCCGGACCCCGACGCCCTGTACCAGCGGGCCAGGGACGCGGGCCTGGACATCACCCGGGAGCTGCAGGACACCCACTACGGCAACCGCACCTTCACGGTCGCCGACCCCTGGTCGGTCAGCTGGAGCTTCGGAACTTACCCTGGCAGCTGACAGCTACGGCAGGTGCGATTGCGTGCACGATCTCGCATCCGCCACTTCCTCGCCAGTCGCCAACCAGGGTGAGTGGCCTGCCTATTGGGGAACGTCAAAGGTCCGGAGGCCGGGCTCGCCGGGGTCGACGTTCCAGCTGACGACCCGACGTGGATAGATCCGGATGATCTGTGCGCTCAGTCCGTCAGTCCGCTGGGGATCGGTGACGGTGGCGCGCTCGGCGCGACCGCGGATCTCAACGAACCGCATGCCGACAGGGCCCTCGCCTATCGTGTCATCGATGACGAAGGCGACGGCTGCGTTGACAGCGACGTTGCGGTATTTCGCTGAGCGTTCCATGCCGAATCCAGCGATATCGATGCTGTGATGCTCTGGGTTGTAGCGGTAGCCCACCGGCTTGTTCTGCGGGGTCCCATCGGGTGCGATCGTGGCGAGCTGACCATGACGGTGGCTGGTGAGGTAGGTGAGGTGGGCGTCGTCGACGATGTTCATCGGATCTCCAGGAGGGTCTTGGCGGTCACAGTGCGCGCTTCGATAGCGCGGTGGGCGTCGGCCGCGCGGTCAAGGGAGAACCTCTGGCCGATCACCGGATCGATCGTCCCGGCCGCGGCGTCAGTCATGGCTTGCCAGGTGAGCCTTTTTCGGTCAGCGCTTTTGAGCTGGACCTGTTCAATACCCTTCACGGTGATATCGCGCCGGGCCGCCTCATCAGGGTCGATCGGTGCGAAGCCGCCGCTGGGCGCGCCATGGGCGGAGAACCGGCCACCCGCAGCGGTAACAGCGAATGCCGCGGCGCCGAGTTCGCCGCCGACTCCGTCGAAGACCACCTGGGGTCCCATGCCCCCTGCGGCGTCCCGGACCCGCCCGGTCCAGTCGTTGCGGCTGTAGTCCACGGCAGCGATGGCGCCCATGTGAAGTGCCAGTTCCTGCTTGTGCTCGCCGCGGGCGGCCGCGACGACCCGCCCTCCGGCAGCGGCTATGTACTGCACGAGCAGGATTCCGAGCCCACCGGCCGCACCGACCACGAGAGCCGTCTCGCCGGCATGAATGCCGGTCCCTTCGATCAAGCCCAAAGCGGTGGCGCCGTCGTGAAGGAGGGCTGCGGC
>JASHQP010000191.1 GCA_030039095.1 Streptosporangiaceae bacterium | reverse complement strand
CGGTCCGGCGGCTCGTAGGACCCGGTGCCCGCGCCGACGTTCAGCACCGTGCGGGCGTCACCGAGCGCAGCCCAGATCCGAGCCGCGATGCGCGGCTCGGTGCGCCGCGTCACCGGGTAGGCGTGCCCGATGGTGTCGTACAGGGGGCCGTCACGCATAGCTGTGTGCCGGGTCCGGGTACCTGCCGGCGGCCACGTCGGCGGAGAACCGGCTGGCCGCGTCCAGCAGGCCGCCGGAGGTGTCGGCGTACTGCTTGACGAACCTCGGCAGCCTGCCCGTGGTGAGGCCGGCCATGTCCTGCCAGACCAGGATCTGGGCGTCGCAGTGCGGTCCGGCGCCGATGCCGACCGTGGGGATGCGCAGCGCGTCCGAGACACGCCGGCCCAGGTCGGCAGGCACGGACTCGAGCACGACCGCGAACGCGCCCGCGCGCTCCAGCGCGGCGGCGTCGGCGAGCAGTTCCTCGCCCGCGTCGCCGCGGCCCTGCACCCGCCGCATCCCGCCGAGCACGTTCACGCTCTGCGGCGTCAGCCCGAGGTGGCCCATCACCGGAATCCCCGCCCCGGTCAGCGTCTCGATCTGCGGCACGACGCGCCGGCCGCCCTCCAGCTTGACCGCCTGCGCGCCGCCCTCCTTGAGGTGGCGGACGGCGTTCGCCAGCGCCGCCTGCGGGCCGGCCTGGTAGCTGCCGAACGGCAGGTCCGCGACGACCAGCGCGGTGCGGGTGCCGCGGACGACGGCCTGCACCATGGGGATCAGCTGGTCCATGGTCACCGGCAGCGTGTCCGGGTAGCCGAGCACCATTTCCGCGCTGGTGTCGCCGACGAGCAGCGCGCGGACCCCGGCCTGCTCGAAGATCCCCGCGGTGAGCGTGTCGTAGCTGGTGAGCATCGACCACCGCTCGCCCCGGTCCGTGGCTGTCTGCAGGTCCCTGATCGTGATCCGCCGGCCGGTGGGCCAGGCCATGGCGTCGGGCATGGCTGTTCCTCTCTGGTCGCCACCGTCACGGGGTTGGCGCCACCTCCGATCCTGCACCCTGTGCGGCCCGGCTGGCCAGCCCGCCGCTTCTGCTCAGGCCTTGTGCTGCAGCGAGTACCGCACCGTCTGCACCCGGATCAGGCCGTCGCGGAAGATGAACGTGTCGATGCCGTCCTCGGCCCAGGTCTTCGCCGCGTCGGCCCGCCACTCGATGAACAGCACGTCGCTGTCGTAGATCTGGGTCGGCACCTGCCAGTCTGCGTTGGGCAGATCGGCAAGCAGCCGGGTGAATCCCTCCCGGACGCCGTCCAGGCCGTGCAGCACGCCGGCTGGCGTGATGAAGATCGCGTCGTCGGCATAGTCGGAGACGATCCCGTCCAGGTCGCCGGCGACGAGCGCCTCCGCGTGGTGGGCGAACACTTCCTCGGGCGTGCGGGCCATCGCGCTGCTCCTTTCCGTTCGTGGTGAGGGTTCTACGATCGTCATCACCGTACGCGTGGCCGGCCAAACCGGCGAGGGTGCCGGGCCCGACCCGGAGCGCGGCAGCCCCGCCGGCCGGCGTGCGGGGGGCCGGAAGCGGCGGGGTCAGATCCAGTCGGCGTGGCGGGGCCACGCGAGGAGGGTGTCGACGACCTCGGGCGGGCCCTCCTCCGGCGACGCCGCGGCGGTGTGCGAGTAGCGGCCGCGGTAGAAGAGGAGCGGTGACTCGGGGGCGCACTCGCCGAGCTCGGTCACCCGGCCGATCACCACGTAGTGGTCGCCGGCTTCGTGCACGGCCTGAATCGCGCACGCGATCCAGGTCAGTGCGCCCTCCAGGACGGGTGCCCCGGACGCGCAGGCCCTCCAGCGCAGCCCGGCGAACTTGTCCGCCCCGGCGGCCGCGCTGACCCCGAACCCGCGCGACAGTTCCCGCTGCCCGCCGGTGAGCACGTTGGCGCAGAAGTGACCGGCCCGCTCGATCCGCGGCCAGGTCGCCGACGTGCGGCTCGGGCAGAACAGCACCAGCGGCGGCTGCAGCGACACCGCGGCAAAGGACTGGCAGGCAAACCCGACAGGCTCGGCGTCGCCGGCCAGGGCCGTGATGACGGTAACCCCGGTACAGAAGTGACCGAGGACCTGCCGGAACCGCCGAGGTTCCGGCTCGAACCCGGCGTGCGTGACCTCCGGCTCCGCGGTCAATGCGCGCCCGCAGCGAACCGGTGCCCCCACAGGCTGATCGCGGTGGTCTCCCTGCTGATCCACGTCGCGTCGTCGACGAGCCGGCCGTCGGTGCCGTACTCGATGTCGAACCCGCCGGGCGTGGCAACGTAGAACGACACCACCAGGTCGTTCGCGTGCCTGCCCAGCGTCGCGCTCATCGCCGCGCCGCGGCGGGTGCACCGGTCCATCGCGGCGCCGACGTCGTCGATCGTGGCGACCTCGACCATCAGGTGGACGATGCCGGCGGGCGCGGGAAACGGCGCCAGCGCCAGCGAGTGGTGCCGCGGGCTGCAGCCGAGGAAGCGCATCCACAGCGGCGGGCCGCCCGCCGGCCGGCCGAACAGTTCCGGCGCCATGCGCATCGAATCCCGCAGCCGGAACCCCAGCACGTCGGTGTAGAACCGCAGCGCGGCATCCCCGTCGGACACCGGCAGCACGACGTGGCCCATGCCCATCGGGCCGGTCACGAACCGGTTCGCGTACGGGCTGACCACCGGGCGGTGCTCGAGCGCCGAGCCGCAGAAGACCTCGAGGGCGTTGCCTGACGGGTCGTCGAAGCGCAGCATCTGGCCGACCCGGCGCTCCGCGAGTTCCGCAGCCGTGCCCGCCTTGGCCCCGACCCCGGCCTCGTCCAGCGCCCGGGCGACCTCGGCCAGCTCGGGCTCGCCCGGCACCTCCCAGCCGGAGGCGAGCAGCCGCTCGTGCTCGCCGGGCAGGATCACCAGGCGGGCAGGGAACTCGTCCATCCGCAGGTACAGCGCGTCCGGGCCGGGGCCGCGGCCCTCGACCATGCCCAGCACGCGCGTGCCGAACTCACGCCAGGCCGGGACGTCGGCGGACTCGATCCGCAGGTAGCCGAGTGACGCGATGGGGCTCATCGGCCGCCCCCTTCCAGGAAGCTGATCGCGAGGCGGTTGAACTCGTCGAACTTCTCCAGCATGACCCAGTGTCCGCAGCCGCCAAACACGTGCAGCTGGGCGCGGCGGATCTGCTTGAGCGCGACCAGTGCGCCGTCGAGCGGGTTGACCCGGTCCTCACGCCCCCAGAGCAGCAGGACGCGCTGCCGCAGCCGGTGCGCCTCCCGCCACAGCAGCCCGTCCTCGGCGCAGGCAGGGTCGTAGAACGACGCACCCATCGAGGCCATCGCGGCGATGGCGTCGGGCCTGCTGGCGATCGCGTACCGCTCCTCCACCAGATCGTCGGTCACCAGCCGCTGGTCAAAGACCATCGTGGCCAGGAAGGCCGCCATCTTCTCCCGGCTGGGGCCCGGCGGCGCGGAGAACTCCATCAGCCGCCGGATGCCCTCGGTCGGGTCCGCCGAGAAGACGTTCAGGCCGAGCCCGCCCGGTGCCATCAGCACCAGCCGGTCGGCGCGATCGGGGAACCGGAGCGCGAAGCGCACCGCGGTGCCGCCGCCGAGCGAGTTGCCGACCAGGTGCACCCGGTCGATCCCGAGCGCATCGAGCACGCCGGCAATCGCGCCGGCGGCGAACGTGAAGTAGTTGCCGGTCACCGGCGGCTTGTCCGAGTGGCCGAAGCCCGGCTGGTCGATCATGAGCGTGCGGAACCGGGCCGCGAACACGGGCAGGTTGCGGCCGAAGTTGCTCCAGGCCGACGCGCCGTGCCCGCCGCCGTGCAGCAGCACCACCACCGGCGCGGGTTCGGGGGTGCCAGCGGGTTCGGGGGCGTCGGCCGGCGCGGGGGCGTCGGCCGGCGCGGGTTTCACGTCGGCCGGGGCGGCCTCGTGGTAGTGCAGCCGCATCCCGGCCGCGTCGATGTAGCGGCTCGTCGCGTCGAAGTCCGCGGCAGCCGCGATGATCGGATCGGCCCCCGTCAAATCATGCCGTCCGGCTGGATGCGCAGGCCGAACTCGCCGCGCCCGAACATCGACAGCGCCCGTTCCGGGTCGTTGATCGCGTGCACCCGGCCGGCGTGCGCGTCACGCCAGAACCGCTGGATCGGGGTGCCCCGCTTCAGCGCCCGGCCGCCGGAGTTCTCGAACAGCCGGTCCACCGCCCTGATCGCCTGGCCGGTGCCGCGCACCTGGTCGCGCCGGACGCGCAGGCGCAGCGGGAGCGGGATCTTCGTGCCGGCCCGGGCGTGCTCCATCAGCTCGGCCATGTTGCGCTCGAGCGCGAGCCACGCCGAGTCGAGCTCCGCCGCGGCCTCGGCCACCCGCACCTGAGAGTGCGGATCTTCCGCCGCCTTCTGGCCAACGTAGGAGGCACGTACCCGTTCCCGCTGGTAATCAACGTGTGCCTGGTAGGCGCCCAGCGCCATCCCGATGACCGGCGTGGTGATCGCGTAAGAGAACAGCGACCCGTACGGCAGCCGGTACAGCGGCGCCGGGTTGGCCTCCTGGCCCGGGCAGGCGCAGCGGAACACGTCGTTGAACGACAGCGACCGGTACTCGGGCACGAACGCCTCCGAGACCACGATGTCGTTGCTGCCGGTGCCGCGCAGCCCGACGGTGTCCCACACGTCGTCGATCGCGTAGTCGCTGGCGGGCAGCAGGAACGTGCGGAAGTCGGCCGGGTTTCCCTCCTCGTCCTTCGCGATCGCGCCGAGCAGCACCCAGGTGGCGTGGTCGCACCCGGACGAGAAGCTCCAGCGGCCGTTCAGGCGGTGCCCGCCCGCCGCGGTCTCCGCCTGGCCCGTCGGCGCATAGGACGAGGACATCCGGGTGGCCGGGTCCGCTCCCCACACCTCCTCCTGCGCCTGCGGCGGGAACAGCGCGAGCTGCCAGGGGTGCACGCCCACGACCGACGCAACCCAGCCGGTCGAGCCGCACGCGCTGGCGATGTGCCGGACGGCGGTCAGGAACGTGACCGGGTCGGCCTCGATCCCGCCGTACCTGGATGGCTGCAGCAGCCGGAAGAAACCGGCCTCGGCGAGCGCCTTGACGGACTCGGCGGGCACCGAGCGGGCGTCCTCGGTCTCCTGCGCCCGCTCGCGGAGCACCGGCAGCAGTTCGGTGACCCGAGCGACGACGGTCTGCCCGGTGTTCTCGCCCACGGTGACGCCTCCGATCGCGCCGGCGCGGGGCCCGGCGCAGTATCCCTAGACTAGAACATGTTCTAGTCTAGGCGGTAGCAGCAGAGCATGGAGGCCTACATGACCGACCGGCACGGTGTCCGCGGCATCATCGCCGGACCGCCGCCGGAGCGGTTCGCGCGGGGCTGGCACTGTCTCGGCCTGGCCGACCGGTTCCGGGAGCCAGGCCCGCACGCCGTGCAGGCGTTCGGCACGAAACTAGTGGTTTTCGCGGACTCTCGTGGCCACCTGCACGTGCTCGACGGGTACTGCCGTCACATGGGCGGCGACCTGACCGAGGGCACCGTCAAGGGAGACCAGGTGGCCTGCCCGTTCCACGACTGGCGCTGGGGCGGCGACGGCAGGTGCGCGCGGATCCCGTACGCGGAGCGGGTCCCGCCGGCCGCCCGGACACGGTCCTGGCTCACGCTCGAGCAGAACCGGCAGCTGTTCGTGTGGAACGACCCGCAGGGGAATCCGCCGCCCGAGCACGTGACGATCCCCCGGATCGAGGGAGCGTTCTGCGACGGCTGGTCCGAATGGACCTGGGACTCGCTCCTGGTCGACGGCGCGAACTGCCGCGAGGTGATCGACAACGTCGTCGACATGGCGCACTTCTTCTACATCCACTTCGCGTTCCCGACGTACTTCAAGAACGTGTTCGAGGGCCACATCGCGTCGCAGTACCTGAACACGCGGGCCCGGCCGGACGTCGGGAGCGGCTCGAACTACTCCGATGGCGGCGAGAGCACGCTGCGCTCCGAGGCGTCCTACTACGGCCCGTCGTACATGATCGACTACCTGTGGCACGACTACCACGGCATGAACATCGAGAGCGTGCTGATCAACTGCCACTACCCGGTCACACCCAACTCGTTCCTGCTGCAGTGGGGCGTGATCGTGAAGCGGCTGCCCGGGCTGTCCGACGAGCAGGCGGGCAAGTTCGCCCGCAAGTTCGCCACGTTCATCGGGCTGGGCTTCGAGCAGGACGTGGCGATCTGGACGCACAAGACCCGCGTCGACAACCCGCTGCTGTGCGCCGAGGACGGCCCGGTCTACCAGTTGCGGCGCTGGTACGAGCAGTTCTACAGCGACGTCGAGGACATCAGGCCGTACATGGTCGAGCGCTACGAGTTCGAGGTGGACACCACCCGGGCGGTAGCGGAATGGGAGCTCGAGGTCGCGGCGAACCTCGGTGCACGGCCCGACGAGGCGACGGGGACGTCCGGGGCGTGAGCGAGACCGAGCGGCTCACCCCCACCCACCTCCACGTGCCGGCCGACGAGCGGGAGGCCGGGTTCCGGCCGGTCGAGTGCGAACGGTGCGGCGCGACCGCGCTGGTCGCCAAGTTCAGCCCGCAGCACACGAGCGTGCAGTGGAGCTTCGAGTCCGTGCGCGCCTGCGCCGAGTTCAGCGCCCGGGCCGCCGCGGGCGAGCAGACCGCGCTCATCGACACCTGCTCCAGCCTCCGTGACAGCATCGACCGGGCCGTACGCGACGGCCGCCTAGAGATCCTGCCGCCCTGACCGCGCGCCTCAGACAGCAGCCATTCATGATCGTGGAGGATTTGTAGCCGCATTCGCTAACAATCCTCCACGATCATGGAACGCAGCCCTACGAGCAGCAGCCCTACGAGCACTGGTGCGGCTAGCCCGGCGACTGCCAGCGGCGGACCGCGAGCACGCCGGGAACCGCGGCGAGCACCAGAGTCCACGCCGCGAGGTGGAGCACGGGGACCGCGAGCGGGCCGCCGTCGGCGAGGGCCCGGATCACCGCGACGGCCGAGGAGACCGGGTTGACCCTGGCGATCGGCTGCATCCATCCCGCCAGCCGGCCCACCGGGGCGTAGGCGGAGCTGACGAACGCCAGCGGGATGAACGGGAAGTACAGGGCCCGCTCGGCGGTCTCCACGTCGCCGATGAGCAGGGCCAGCCACGCGCAGGTGATGCCCAGCGCGGTTCCGAACCCGATCGCCACCGCGACGATCCCGGCGAACCCGGCCAGGCCGGTGTGCACCCGGAAGCCGAGCAGGCTGCCCACGCCGATCATGACCAGGGCCTGCGCGAAGTAGACCACGATGTCAGAGGCGGACCGGCCGATCAGCGCGGCGCTGCGCGGCATCGGCAGCGACCGGAACCGGTCGGCCAGGCCGGTGTCGGCGTCCCTGACGATGGCCAGCCCGGTGACCGGCGCGGTCAGCACGACGTTCTGGATCATGATCCCGGGGATGAGGAACTGCCGGTAGCTGGCCCCGGCCACCGAGGAGGCCAGGTTCTCCATCACGGACACGAACAGCACCATGATCAGAACGGGCTGCAGCAGCGGATAGATCAGCCGGGCCGGGCTGGCCCGCAGCACCCGGAGGTAGCGGCCCGCGATCAGCCCGCTGTCGCGCACCAGCGCGCCGGGGCCTGGGCGCTCGTCCCGCCGCCCGGCCGCCTTCGCAGGCCGGGATCCGGTCAGGCTGGGTTGCGTCATCCTGGTTCCACCCCGGTCCTCACGGCCGTCGCTCCGGCACCGGCCGTCAGGGCCAGGAACGCCTCGTCGAGAGACGGCTGCCGCAGCGAGATGTCGGCCACACCGATCCCGTCCGCACGCAGCGCCTCGGCGGCGGTGAACAAGGTGCCCAGACCGTCGCGGGCGACGATGGCCAGCCGCCGGGACGCGTCGTCCACCTGCAGGTCTTCTCGTGCGAAGCGGGCACCGAGCGCCGCCCTGGCCGCTGCGGCACCCGGGGCCGCCAGCAGCACGTCCACGACCTGTGTTCCGGTCCGCGCCTTGAGTTCCGCCGCGGTCCCAGCGGCGATGACCCGGCCGTGGTCCAGCACGTACACGGCGTCCGCGAACCGGTCCGCCTCCTCGAGGTACTGGGTCGTTAGCAGCATGGTCGTGCCGGCGTCGCGCAGTTCCCTCAGCGCCGCCCAGAGCTCGACCCGGCTGCCGGGGTCGAGCCCCGTGGTCGGCTCGTCCAGGATCAGCAGCGCGGGCCGGTTCATCAGGCTGGCCGCCAGGTCCAGGCGGCGCCGCATGCCGCCGGAGTAGGTACGCACCGCCCGCCCGGCCGCGTCTGCCAGGCCGAAGCGCTCGGCGAGCTCGCCGGCCCTCCGCCCGGCCTCCTGGCGCCCGAGCCCGGCCAGCCGGCCGATCAGCACCAGGTTGTCCCGCCCCCGCAGCGCCTCGTCGAGCCCGGCGTACTGGCCGGTGAGCCCGATCCCGGAACGCACCGCGTAGGGGAACGCCGTCACGTCGCGGCCGAGCACCCGGACCGTGCCCGAGTCCGGCCGCAGCAGCGTGGCGAAGATGCGGACGAGGGTGGTCTTTCCCGCGCCGTTCGGGCCGAGCAGCGCGGTCAGCGAGCCGGACGCGGCGGTGAAGTCGACGCTGCGCAGCGCCTGGACGGCGCCGAACGTCTTGACCACGCCCGACGCCTCTATCGCCGGTTCCATATTGTGAGGCTAACACTTAATGAAGTAGGCTCACAATGTGTCTGACACAGTAAATGCCGAGGTTCCGGTTTCCGGACGCGCTGACCTGTCCTCGGCGCTCGGGATGGAGTTGCCTGAACGGGTCATGGGGCGCTTGTTCGGCCTGGCGCCTCGGCTGGTCGAGATCCAGGACCTGGGCGCGCGCGAGTACGGGATGAGCTACGCGCGCGGCCGGGTGGTGGCGGCGCTGCACGCGCTGGGGCCGGTGAAGATGCGCGAGCTGAGCCAGGCGGTGGGCGTCACCCCGCGGACGATCACCGGCCTGGTCGACGCGCTGGAGGCGGACGGCTGGGTGGAACGGCGCCCCGATCCCGGCGACCGCCGTGCGACCATCGTGGCGCTCACCGTGGCGGCCGGGTCTGCGTTCGCCCGGCTGCTGCAGGCCTACCGCGGCCTGGCCCGCGATCTGGTCGGCGAGATACCCGCGGCGGATCTGGAGCGCGCCCTCGGCGTGATCGAGCTCATCGCGGACCGGCTCGACGACGTGGTCCGCCAAGGAACCGCGGCGTTCGGCGCCGATCCGGCGCGGCCGCCGGTGGGCCTGCGGAAGAAACCCTGACCAGCACGAGCGGCCGTCCAAGGGCCTCCGGAAGAAACCCTGACCAGCATGAGTTGCCTGCTTATGTGACTCAGGTGCCGCTTTCCGTTCTGGATCTTTCTCCGGTTGCCGTCGGGACCACGTCGGGCCAGGCTCTCAGCAGCACGACGGAACTGGCGAAACGTACGGAGGAACTCGGCTACCGGCGCTTCTGGGTGGCCGAGCACCACAACATGCCGGCGATCGCCAGTTCGGCGCCCGCGGTGCTGATCGGGCACCTGGCGGACGCGACGTCCACGATCCGGGTCGGCTCGGGCGGGGTGATGCTGCCCAACCACGCCCCGCTGGTGGTGGCCGAGCAGTTCGGCACGCTCGAGGCTCTGCACCCGGGCCGGATCGACCTCGGCATAGGCCGCGCACCCGGCACCGACCAGCTCACCGCGCTGGCGCTGCGCCGCACGATGGAGGGCCTGTCCGCCGACAAGTTCCCCGAGGAACTGCTGGACCTGATCAGGCTGTTCGCCGGGGACCCGCGGGCCCGGATCACCGCGACGCCCGGCGCGGGCGACATGCCCGCGCTCTGGCTGCTGGGATCGAGCGGGTACAGCGCGCAGCTGGCCGGCATGCTCGGGCTGCCGTTCTCGTTCGCGCACCACTTCAGCGCGACCAATACCCTGCCCGCGCTGGAGATGTACCGGGAAAACTTCCGGCCGTCGCAGTGGCTGGAACGGCCGTACGCGATGGTCGCGGTGAACGCCGTCTGCGCCGACACCGACGAGCGGGCCAGGTGGCTGGCCGGGCCGGCGGCGCTGTCGTTCATGCGGCTGCGCACCGGGCACCTGCAGCCGCTGGCCACCCCGGAGGAGGCCGCCGCGCACCCGTACACGCCCGAAGAGCGGGAGCTGGCCTGGAGCCGGTTCGACCAGCAGGCCATCGGCTCCCCCGACACGGTCCGCACGCAGCTGTCCGGGCTCCTCGAGCGCACCCGCGCCAACGAGCTGATGCTGACGACGATGGTGTACGACATCGCCGACCGGATCCGCTCGTTCGAGCTGATCTCGGAGAAGGTCGCGCCGAGTCTGCAGATCGGATCCGAGGACAGCCAGCCGGGATAACCAGCCGGGATAGCCGGCCGCACCGCCATTTCCCCGAACGCGCGGAACCGCCCGGCCGACGGCGCCGTCCTAGATGCGGCACGTTGGCGAGCGGAGGCGGTGCCCATGGCCCGGCAGGGGAAGCCAGACCGGCAACGACAGGTCTCCCGGGCCATCGCCGCGCTGGCGGCCGCGGTGTGCCTCGCCGGATGCGGCAGCACCGCCGACCGGACCGCCGCCGCGGGCGCGCCGGACGGCGGGCGGACGGCCCGCGCCCACGACGCGAGTACGGCCAGCGAACCTGG
>JASHQP010000015.1 GCA_030039095.1 Streptosporangiaceae bacterium | reverse complement strand
CCGGCTTGGCGGTCGTCCGGGGCTCAGTCATGGAGCATGGCGAGCAGCCGGGTGGCCTGGCGGTGGAGTGCCGCACGGCGTTCCGCACCCTGGCCGAGGAGCTTGAGCAGCCAGTAGAACGCGAACGCCCGGCGGAAGAACAGGACCCGTTCGTGCTCCGCCGCGGTGAGCTCGAACCGCTCGAGCAGCGCCCCGGCGCCGACCCCGGCGCCGTCCCAGACCGACAGGTGCTCGGCGAACGCCGCCAGCTCGTAAGCCCGGTCGCTGCGCCCCGAGTCCTCGAAGTCGACGAGACGCACCCGCTCGCCGTCCCACAGGTAGTTGGCCAGGTTGCCGTCGCCCTGGCCGAACACGACGCTGCGCGGCCCGGGCCGCGGCTCGGCTGCCCGGCCGAGCCAGCCCATCCCCGCGTCGAACGCCGAGCGCGCCAGGGCGTCGCCGCCGGGCTCTCGTGTCCCGGCAGCGATCGACCGCATCCGGCTGACCGCACCGGCTCCGAGCCAGGGCTGCGGTGGCAGGCTGGCCACGACACCCCGGGGCACCGCGGCGTGCAGCCGGCCGATCGCCGCGGCGGCCGCGTCCAGGTGGCGGGGCGTGACCGTCTGCCCGTCCAGCGGCCGCCCGGCGACGCGGGACATCCGGACGCAGGGCGGCTCCGAGGTCAGGTCGGCGCTCAGCGGCGCCGGCGCGAGGCCCGGCGCGTAGCTGGCCAGCAGCGTCAGGGCCCGCCACTCGCGCAGGTGCTCGCCGCGGCCCCAGGACCGGAACCGCTTGATCACCTGGTCGCCATCGATCTCGACGACGTGGGTGGTGAAGGACGCTCGCGACGCCATATCGCGACGGTACTGCGGCGGCCGGGTGGTCAGGAGCCCTGGTCCGCGGACGTCTGGTCACCCGATTCGTTCACGCCCGCGGCGGTCAGTTCGCTGAGGTCGAGTGGCCGCAGCAGCGGCGCCGCTGCCGTCCGGAGCTGTGCGATCGCGTGGTCGAGCCGGGCGTCCGGCGCCTTCGGTGCGTGCCCGGAGCCGTGTGCCCTGGTCATCGTCGTCAGCACGCGGGCCATCTCGCCGCCCAGGCGCTGGGCCTGTTCCAGGAAGCCACGGGAGACCCGTCCGTCGATGAGCACCGGGGCGCCGACCAGCAGCATCATCATGTAGGTCCGGAACTCGTCGGACGCGCTGCCGTGCTCGCCCGATCCGTCGAGTGCCGAGGACACCGCGGCGGACGTGCGATCCGCCTGTGCCATCATGATCGCCGCCTGCGCGGCGACCGCCTGCGACCGGTCCCTGAGCTGGCGCCGCCGGACCACCTGGTTCACCACCAGCAGCGTGATCAGCAGCACGAGCAGGCCAGACACCGTGTCGGTGGTCAGGTCGTGCGTGGACCACCAGCGCCGCATCCCGGCGTCGTCGATCTCGGCGAGCACCAGGCCCGCGGTCACCAGCGTGGCCGCGATCGCCGCGAGCCAGCCCCGCCACTGTGCCTGCGTCACAACGATCCTCTCCATGAGGCCTGCTGGCCTTCGGGCCGTGGCGCGGATGCCCCTGCCCGACGGCCGCCACCTCTTTCCAGGCGCTGGGCGCCGACGGTGCGCCCGCGGCCCTGGTGCTGCACGGTACTCCCGAACGATCGCGGCAGCTGGCCGGCCTTGACCGTCCCGCTCGTGACCGCGGCGTGCCCGACCGGGCCGGCATCGAGGCCCTGACGCCGCACGGAGAGTGAGCGTCTCCTGACGTCATTCGTCAAGTGCCGATGCCGTCGGCGTGCCGCGAGCTACTCTTTGTTACTGTTCGACTACGTAGAGGATTCAGGAGAGCTCGTGAGCCTCGTCGCGCCTGCGGTGGAATCAGCCCGCTTCACAGGGCGATCGCGCGACAGGGCCGGAACGCTAACCCCGTGGCTGGTCGGCTGCTGCTACGCACTCGGCGCGGTGGCAGTGACCTGGCGGCTGTGGGCCGATCCAGCGGCGCGGGCCCAGGCCGGCGACGTCCAGGACGTCAACCTGTTCGCGTGGTTCATGCGCTACGAGGCGACGGCGGTCGCCCACGGCGGGCTCCCGGCGCTGGCCACGGCAGCGCTGAACCCGCCGCACGGCATCAGCCTGATGTGGAACACGTCGCTGCTGCTGCCGGGGGTGCTGCTGTCCCCGGTCACGTGGCTGGCCGGGCCGCAGGTCACCCTCACCCTCGTGCTCACACTCGGGTTCGCAGGCTCAGCGGCGAGCCTGTTCGCGGTGCTGCGCCGCTGGGGTGCGAGCGTGGCCGCGGCCGCCGTGGGCGGAGCGGTCTACGGCTTCTCCCCCGCGCTGCTGAACTCCGGCATCGGCCACTACCACCTGCAGTTCGCGGTGCTGCCGCCGCTGATCATCGACGCGCTGCTGCGGATCGTCACCGGCCGGGGCGGCGCCGTGCGGGCCGGCGCCTGGCTCGGGCTGCTCGCCGCCGCCCAGCTGTTCACCGGCGAGGAATTACTTTCCGACACGGCCCTGGCCGCCCTGGTGCTGGTTCTGGTGCTGGTGGCCAGCCAGCCACGGGGCGTCGGCGTTCAGGCCCGTCATGCGACGGCCGGCATCGGGACCGCTGTCGCCGTCTTCGTGGTGATCTGCGGGCACGCCCTGTGGGAGCAGTTCCGCGGACCGCTCACCGAGCACTACGTTCCGAGGTTCACGCACTACACCAGCTACCTGTCGGCCCACCCTGGTGTGTTCGTGACGCCACCGGGGGACCTGCTGTTCCACACGTCGGCCAGCGCCGCCGCGGCGGCCAGGTACCCGTCGCACATGACCGAATACCTGGCCTACCTGGGCTGGCCGCTGCTGGTAGTGCTGGCGACCGCCGCGGTCCGCTACTGGCGGCAGCCGCCGGTCCGGGTCATGGCCGTGACCTTCGCGACCCTGGAACTGCTCAGCCTCGGCGGCAGCTACCGCGGGGTCGGCCCGTTCCTGCCCTGGCACTGGCTGCAGGGCCTGCCGGTGTTCGCCGAGCTGATCCCGGACCGGCTGGCCATCCTCGCGGACGGCGCGGCCGGCGCGGTGCTCGCGTTCTCGCTGGACCGGGTGCGGCGGGAGGCGGGGTCGGTGGACTGGCAGCGGCACCTGGCCACCGCGGTCGCGGTGCTGGCGGTGCTGCCGCTCGTGCCGCTGCCGTTCGCGGTGGCCCCGCTCACCTCGGTCCCGGCGGGGTGGCAGGCCGCCTTTGCCCGGCTGCGGCTCGCGCCGGATGCCCGGGTGCTCGTCATCCCGATCCCGGACAACCACGTCAGCCAGCCGATGCGCTGGCAGGCGGACACCGGGGAGCCCGCGTCGATGATCGGCGGGTTCTTCCTCGGGCCGAACGCTTCCGGGCAGACGAAGGTCAGCCCGGGGCCGGCCGGGGCCGACGCGGAGTACCTGGACCCGCTCTGGGACGGCAGGGCGCCATCGGCGCACCGCTCCCCGGCGCAGTTCCGGACCGATCTCGCCTACTGGCGCCCGGCCGCCGTCATCGACGTGCTGCGCCGCCGGTCCCGGCTCGGGCCGGTGCTGGCCGCGCTGCTCGGCCGCCCGTCCTTCAAGGTCGGCCGCCTGCTCGTCTGGCGGCTGTAGCACCGCCCGCGCTGCGCAGCCGGAACGACAGCGGCGCGCCGGCGGGCCTCGTCGGCACGCAGCTACCACCACAGCATCGCGCCGGCGCTGCTGTTAGGACGACGGCAGCGTGCCGGCGCTGCTGGTAGGACGACGGCAGCGTGCCGGCGCTGCTGTCCCAGAGCTTGCGCGCGCAACCTCGCGCCCGCTTACGGCCATTATGGGGGCGATGCGCCGCTTGCGCGCGTATTGACTTTTTGGAAATTACCGTCCCATCGGGCAGGGGTTCTAATTTCGGTTAAATGCCTGCGCCGGCTTTCGCCGGCTGGTTGAATCTCCTCGTGCTGACTCGGCGGCCGAATTCGCGCAATTGGCGCTGCAGCCGGTGCCTGGCTTCGGGGCTCGGCGCCGTGACCGCGCTGGCGTCGGCGGCCGTCTTCATCTCGGCCCCGGCCCAGGCCCAGGAGCAGCCGCTCGGGGCGACGCAGCTAGCCATGGTGACCCCGGCAACGGTGCCGCCGTCGGTGAGCCTGCGGGGCGGCGAGCTCGTGGACGCCAGCACCGGCACCGTGCTGTGGGGCACGGACGCCACCGTCGGGCGCCCGATGGGCAGCATCACCAAGGTGATGACCGCCCTGCTCGTGCTCGAGGCCGGCGACCTGGGCCGGGAGATCAAGGTCACCAAGGCCGCGATCCGGTATGTGCACAAGGACGGCGCGAGCAGCGCGGGCCTGATCGCCGGGGACTACCTGACCGCGCGGGAGCTTCTCGAGGCGATGCTGCTTCCGTCCGGCTGCGACGCGGCCTACCTGCTGGCCACCGCCTACGGCCCCGGCCGGACCGCGTTCGTGGCGAAGATGAACGCGATGGCGCAGTCGCTGGGCATGACCTCGACCCATTTCTCCTGGTTCGACGGCATGCCCTATCCGACCGAAACGTCCACGTACTCCTCGCCAGCCGACCTGATCCGCCTCGGCGAGCGCGCGATGAGAAATTCGGTCTTCCGCAGCATTGTGGCGCAGAAGAAGTACCGTCTTGCCGCGACGCATTTGCACCACAGCTACGTTTGGGACACGACAAACATGCTGATCGGGTCGTATCAGGGCGCGATCGGAATCAAAACGGGTGACACCAAGGCCGCGGGCAACTGCCTGCTGTTCGAGGCCCGCCGCGACGGGGTCACGCTGATCGGCGTGGTCCTGCACGCGAACCCGACCAGCAACGGCGCCTCGGCCTTCCCGGAGGCCAAGAAGCTGCTGAACTGGGGCTTCAGCCAGGTCTAGGCACCGGGTAGCGCTCGCGGGCATCGGCGAGCCGGCGGCGCGCTGTGCCTGACCGGGGTCGCTTCTCCCGGCGGCGCGCTGTGCCTGACCGGGCCGCCATCTTCCGGCGGCGACCTGGCAAACCAGGCAGGTCCCGGCGGGTAGGTCTAGGCCCACCCGGAACTAGGTGCAGCTCCATAGCGCGTACCCGCTGATCAGGTCCACCATGGTCGTCATGTGGATGTTCATGATCCTGGCATGGCGGTTGCTCAGCAAGGTGCTGCGCCGGTGGGGCCGGTGGGCACTGATGGTGCCGGTGGCCGGGATGGGCGCGGCGCTGTTCGGGCTGAACGTCTGGACGGCCGCAACGATCCTGCTCGCGCTGCTCCTCGCGGTGCTGCTCGCGCTGGTCCTGGTCGGCTGGCGGCAGGCGGGCAGGTCCGGCCTGCTCCCGGTTACCATGCTCGGCGCGGGGATATGCGGAATCTGGGCGGCGACCATGATGGTCCGGTCGTGGGCAGGAACAGGGATCTCCGTGCTGAACGCGTTCGCGGTACGCGCGGTGATCGTCGGATCGCCGCCGCACGTCCCAGCCGTCCCCGGCACAGTGAAGGTAAATCCCCAGGGCACAGTGAACGTAAGTGTGTCGCCGCCGGCGGCCAAGCTGCGCGCCGCCGCATTTGCGATGCACGGCAGGCAGGTCAGCTTCTCGTGGTCCGGCCCGTCATGGCGCGTCTACGCCGGGCGGGCAGCGCCGCCGCATGCTGTCATCCTCGGCCACAGCCTCTGGTGGGGACGCCTGCTGATCCTCGGGTCGCTGCTGCTGCTGGCCCTCGGGCTGTGGCTCTCGCCACGCGCGGTGGCCGACCTGCGCGCGCTGATCGCACGGGTGGCGCCGCGCCTGGAGCGGTGGACGCGGGAGGGTAACTGGGGCATTCTCCTGGTCCCCGTGACGTGCTTCGGGCTGACGATCTTCGGCGTGCGGCCGTGGACGATCGCTGCGATCGCCGCCGCGATCGTGATCACGATCCGGTGGCCCAGGCTGGCCGCGGATCTGGTCCCGCTCGTGCTGGTGCTCTTTGCGGCCTACGGCTTCATGCTGGTCTCGCGCTGGGTGCCGGGGCCGAGGCTGCTGACGACGCCGCCGCCGACGCGGTTCGGGGCGATCCCGGTGGACAGCACGCAGACGTCGCTGCTGGCGGGGGTGGAAGCCAGTGCGCTGCTGGCGTTCGGCGCCTGGCTGTTCCCCCGCACGATCGGCGCGCACGCCCGCGCAAAGACGGCCACCGGGCACGAGGAGGAGCTGGCCGGCCGGGTGCAGCGGCTGACCGAGACCCGCGGCCACGCGCTCGACGCCGCGGCCGCCGAGCTGCGCCGGATAGAGCGGGACCTGCACGACGGGGCGCAGACCCGGCTGGTCGCGCTGGGCATGAACCTGCGGGCGCTGGAGCGGATGCTGCCGGCCAGCCCGGAGGCCGCGCGGGCGCTGGCCGCCGAGGCCATCGAGACCTCGGCCCGGGCGCTGAGTGACCTGCGCCTCCTGGTCCGGGGCATCTACCCGCCGGTGCTGGCCGACCGGGGGCTGGGACACGCGGTGCGCGCACTCGCCCTGGACACGGCGCTGCCGGTGGAGATGGACATCGACCTGCCGGGGCGGCTGCCCGCGCCGGTCGAGTCGGCCTGCTACTTCGCGGTGGCCGAGGCGTTCGCCAACGCGGTCAAGCACTCCGCCGCGCGGCGAATCCATCTGCGCATCGAGCACGCCGACGACCTGCTCCGGATCGAGGTGGCCGACGACGGCGTCGGGGGCGCGGACCCGGCCCACGGAACCGGGCTGAGCGGAGTGGAGCGGAGGCTGGGTACCTTTGACGGCATCCTGGCGGTGAGCAGCCCGCCAGGAGGGCCGACCATGATCGCCATGGAGGTGCCTTGCAGGTTGTTGTCGCCGAAGACCTCTTCCTGCTCCGGGACGGGCTGACCCGGCTGCTGTCCGCGCATGGCTTCCAGATCGCCGCTGCGGTCGACAACGCGCCCGGGCTGCTGCGGGCGCTGCTGGAGCACCGGCCGGACGTCGCGGTGGTGGACGTCCGGATGCCGCCCGGGTTCGCCGACGACGGGCTGCAGGCGGCGCTGGAGGCGCGGCGGCAGGTGCCCGGGCTGCCCGTGCTCCTGCTGTCGCAGTACGTCGAGGAGCTCTACGCCAGGGAGATGCTGGCCGACCAGATGGGCGGGGTCGGCTACCTGCTGAAGGACCGGGTGTTCACCGACAACCAGTTCGTCGACGCGGTCCGCACGGTGGCCGGCGGCGGCACGGTGCTGGACCCCGAGGTGGTCACCAAGCTGGTCGGCCGCCGTTCCCACGACGGGCCGATCGCGCGGCTGTCCGGACGGGAGCGCGAGGTGCTCGAGCTCATGGCCGAGGGCCGCTCGAACGCGGCCATCGCCCAGCAGCTGTTCGTCACCGAGAAGGCGGTCAGCAAGCACACGACCAGCATCTTCACCAAGCTCGGGCTGGGCGCCTCGGAGGACGACAACCGCCGCGTCCTTGCCGTCCTCGCGTACCTGAACTCCTGACCACGCGCCCCGATTCGAGCCGGGCCGATTGTCGGTGGCCTGGGTTACTGTGACCAGGTGCTCGAGTCTTTTCACCCTGCGGTGCGC
This sequence comes from Streptosporangiaceae bacterium, assembly GCA_030039095.1. The sequence goes on along the minus strand of JASHQP010000015.1, from coordinate 3,587 downwards.
ACGTGGTTTGCCCGGCGGTTCCCGGCCGGGCCGACGACCCCGCAGGCCGAGGGCTGGCGGGAGATCGCGGCGGGCAGCCACACGCTGATCGCGGCGCCGACCGGCTCGGGGAAGACGCTGGCGGCGTTCCTGGTGTGCATCGACCGGATCTACCGGGCTCACGAGGCGGGCGCCGACCTCGGCCCGGGCCCGCGGGTGGTCTACGTGTCGCCGCTGAAGGCCCTGGCCGTCGACATCCACCTGAACCTGGAACGCCCGCTCGCCGAGATCGCCGACACCGCGAAGGAACTAGGCCTGAGCGCGCCCACGATCCGCGTGGCCGTGCGGACCGGCGACACGACCGCCACCGAGCGCGCGGCGATGCTGAAGCAGCCGCCGGACTTCCTGATCACCACGCCGGAGTCGCTGTACCTGCTGGTCACCAGCGAGCGGGGCCGCGCGATGCTGGCGGCGGCCCAGACCGTCATCGTCGACGAGATCCACGCCGTGGCGGGTAACAAGCGCGGCTCCCACCTGGCGCTCACGCTGGAGCGGCTGGAGCACCTCGCCGCGGGGGGTGCCGCCATGGTGGATGCGGCCGGGCAGAGTAGGGCCGGGCAGGACGGGCCGCTGCAGCGGATCGGGCTGTCGGCGACCCAGCGGCCCCTCGAACTGGTGGCGCGGCTGCTGGTCGGCGCCGGCGAGGACCGCTCCCGCGAGGACGGCTCGCCCAGGTGCTCGATCGTCGACAGCGGCCACCGCCGCGACCTGGACCTGGCCCTCGAGCTGCCCAACGACGAACTCGGCGCGGTTGCCTCCAGCGAGCAGATGGCCGAGATCCTGGACATGATCGCCGCTCATGTGGAGCAGCACCGGACCACGCTGGTGTTCGTGAACACCCGCCGGATGGCCGAGCGGGTGGCGCACCTGCTGGGCGAGCGGCTCGGCGACGGGCACGTCTGCGCGCATCACGGCAGCCTGTCCAGGGAACGGCGGCAGCGGGTGGAGTCCCGGCTGCGCAGCGGAGACCTGAAGGCGCTGGTCGCGACCGCGTCCCTGGAGCTGGGCATCGACATCGGGCCGGTCGAGCTGGTCTGCCAGATCGGGTCGCCAAGGAGTTTCGCCACGTTCCTGCAGCGGGTCGGGCGCTCGAACCACACCCGCACCGGGACGCCGTCGGGACGGCTGTACCCGACGTCGCGTGACGAGCTGGTCGAGTGCGCGGCGCTGTTGCGCGGCGTCCGCCAGGGCCGACTCGACGTGCTGATCGTGCCGGACGGCCCGCTGGACATCCTGGCTCAGCAGACCGTGGCCGAGTGCGCGGCGCAGGACTGGCCAGAGCAGGATCTGCTGACGATGATGCGCCACGCCGCCCCGTTCAAGGAGGTATCCCAGGAGGACTTCGAGCGCGTCGCCGAGCTGGTCTCGGAGGGGATCCGAACGGGGCGCGGACGCAGGGCCGCCTACCTGCACCGCGATCAGGTGACCGGGCAGCTGCGCGGCCGGCGCGGGGCCCGCATCGCGGCGCTCACCTCGGGCGGTGCGATCCCCGAGCTCGGCGACTACCGGGTGCTGGCCGAGCCGGACGGCACCCTGGTCGGCACCGTGAACGAGGACTGGGCGATCGAGTCCATGGCCGGCGACGTGTTCCTGCTGGGCACGCACTCGTGGCGGATCCGCCGCGTCGAGCCCGGCGTGGTACGGGTGATCGACGCCGAGGGCGCTCCCCCGTCGATCCCGTTCTGGCTCGGTGAGGCGCCGGGCCGCACCCGGGAGCTGTCCGAAGAGGTCAGCGCGCTCCGCGACGCGGTCGCCGGGCGGCTCACCGCCGCGGGCCAGGCCGAGGCGGTCGCGTGGCTGCGCGACGAGTGCGGCATCGGCGACGACGCGGCCGAGACGATCGTCGCCTACCTCGCCGCCGGGCTGGCGCAGCTCGGGGTGCTGCCGACGATGGACACGATCGTGCTCGAGCGGTTCTTCGACGAGGCCGGCGGGATGCAGCTGGTCGGGCACACGCCGTTCGGCGCCCGGCTGAACCGCGCGCTCGGGCTCGCGCTGCGCAAGCGGTTCTGCGTCACGTTCGACTTCGAGCTGCAGGCGGCGGCCAGCGACAACGCGATCCTGCTCTCGCTGGGGCCGCAGCACAGCTTCCCGCTGGAGCGGGTGCCGAAGTTCCTGGCCTCGGCCACCGTGGAGAGCGTGGTCCGGCAGGCGGTGCTGACCTCGCCGATGTTCGCCGCGCGGTGGCGGTGGAACCTGAACACCTCGCTCACGGTGCTGCGGATGCGCGGCGGCAAGAAGAACCCGCCCGCGATCCAGCGGATGGAGGCCGACGACCTCATGGCGGCGGTCTTCCCGACGCTGGCCGCCTGCCAGGAGAACGTCGCGCCCGGCCCGATGGAGATCCCCGACCACGTGCTCGTGCAGCAGACCCTGGAGGACTGCCTGCACGAGGCCATGGACATCGAGGGCCTCCGCGAGCTGATCGGGAACATCGAGTCCGGCCGGGTGTCGGTGGTGGTCCGGGACACCACCGAGCCGTCGGTGCTCGCGCACGAGATCCTCAACGGCCAGCCGTTCACGTTCCTCGACGACGCCCCGCTGGAGGAGCGCCGGTCCCGCCAGGTGCCGCTGCGGCGCGGCCTGCCGGTCGCCGCCAGCGAGCTGGCCACCCTGGATCCGGCCGCGATCGATCGGGTCACCGAGCAGGTGCGCCCCGATCCGCGGGACGCGGACGAACTGCACGATCTTTTGATGACCTCCGTAACGCTCCGCCCGGTGCCGGACTGGCGAGCCATGTTCGCTGATCTGGTCGCCGCGCGGCGTGCCGCCTCGGTGCACGGCCCGGCCGGGGAACTGTGGTGCGCGGTGGAACGGCGGCCCGCGATCGAGGTCCTGTTCCCCGACGCGGCGATCATCCCCGACCACCCGTGCCCGGTCGTGCCCGCAGAACCGCCCGATGAGGACGAGGCGGCGGCTTATCTGCTCCGCGGCCACCTGGACTGCCGGGGCCCGTCCACCCCGGCCGCGCTTTCCGAGGCCACCGGGCTGCCGGAGACCCTGATCGTGCGCGCGCTGGCCCGGCTGGAGGAAGAAGGATTCGCGCTGCGCGGGCACTTCACCCCCCGCGACGGTAGCGAGGAGTGGTGCGCCCGCCGGCTGCTGGCCCGGATCCACGCGTATACGCGGCAGCGGCTGCGGGCCGAAATCGAGCCGGTGAGCGCGCAGGACTTCATGCGGTTCCTGCTGCGCTGGCAGCACGTCGAGCCGGAGACCCGGCGCGAGGGCCGGTTCGGCGTGCTCGCGGTGATCGAGCAGCTGCAGGGGTTCGAGCTTGCCGCCGGGGCCTGGGAGAACGCGGTCCTCGCCACCCGGGTCGAGGGATACCGCCGCGAGTGGCTCGACGAGCTGTGCTTGTCCGGGCAGGTCACCTGGGCCCGGCTCTCGCTCCGCGACCCGGCTGCTGTGCTGCCCGCCCTGCCCGTCTCGCCCGCCCTGCCCGTTGTGCCGGGCGAGCCGGGCGAGCCGGCCCCGCGTCGCAGCGGCATCGCGCCGTCCCGGGCGACCCCGATCACGCTGACGATCCGCGACGACCTGCCGTGGCTGCT
>JASHQP010000190.1 GCA_030039095.1 Streptosporangiaceae bacterium | reverse complement strand
CCAGGGCGGCTGTACGCTACTGGGCCGGGTGGGTCTTGACCTTGGGCCCGTGACTGGCGCGCCGACGACCTGCGGGGGGATGCTGCTGGCATGGCCGAGACATCGCAATCAGACGCGAGGCGCAAGTTCTGGGGCTGGGGCCTGGAGGGCGAGGGGCTGACCGCGGACGAACTGCACCAGCTCGGGGCGGTCTTCGCCCAGTGTCTCGGCATCGACGGCGTGCGCATGCAGGAGCCTCCGCGTGTGGAGGAACTGGACCTGCGCCCGCCGCGGCTGGCACCGCCGGCGTCGCTCGGGCCGGCGTTCAGCACGGACTCCCACGACCGGGCAGCCCACACGTACGGCCGGTCGTTCCGCGACCTCATCCGGGCGTTCCGCCGTGACTACGCGCATGCGCCCGACCTCGTGGCATTCCCCCGGGGTGAGGACGAGCTCGTCTCGGTGCTGGAGTGGTGCAGCGACGCCGGCGCCGCGGCGATCCCGTTCGGCGGCGGTTCCAGCGTGGTCGGCGGCGTCGAGCCCGACGTCGGCGACGGCTACCGCGGCACGGTCAGCGTGGACCTGCGGCACCTGGAGGGCGTGCTGGAGGTCGACCAGACCTCGCGGGCCGCCCGGATCGCGGCGGGCACGCTCGGGCCCGCGCTGGAGGCGCAGCTGAAGCCGCACGGCCTGACCCTCCGGCACTTCCCGCAGTCGTTCGAGTGGTCGACGCTGGGCGGGTGGATCGCGACGCGTTCCGGCGGCCACTTCGCGACGCTGCACACCCATATCGACGAGTTCGTCGAGTCGCTCCGCGTGGTGACGCCGCGCGGAGTGCTGCAGACCAGGCGGCTGCCGGCGTCCGGCGCGGGCCCGTCGGCCGAGCGGCTGTTCTGCGGGTCCGAGGGCACGCTGGGAGTGATCACCGAGGCGTGGATGCGCGTGCAGGCGCGGCCAAGGTTCCGGGCAGGCGCGTCGGTCCTGTTCGCCGACTTTGCCGACGCGGTGGAGGCGGCGCGCGAGGTGGCACAGTCCGGGCTCCACCCGTCCAACTGCCGCCTGCTCGGGCACGACGAGGCGCTGGTGTCGGGCAGCGGCGACGGGTCCCGGTCGATCCTGGTGCTCGGCTTCGAGTCCGCGGACCACGAGCTGGGGCCGTGGCTGGACCGGGCGCTGGACATCTGCGCCGGTCACCGCGGCGAGGTCTCGCGGACCGAAGGCGACCCCGCCGCGGCCTGGCGGGCCTCGTTCCTGCGCGGCCCGCACCTGCGGGACGGCCTGGCCCAGCTCGGGATCGTGGCCGAGACCTTCGAGACCGCGGTCACCTGGGACCGATTCTGGGAGTTCCACGAGGGCGTGCTCGCGGCCGCGCGGCAGGCGGTACGCGACGAGTGCGGGGGCGGCGTGGTCACCTGCCGCTTCACGTACGTGTATCCCGACGGCCCCGCGCCGTATTACTCGGTCTTCGCGCCCGGCCGCCCCGGCCAGGAACTCGGGCAGTGGGACGCGATCAAGCGCGTGGCGGCGGACGCGATCGAGGCCCTCGGCGGCACGATCACCCATCATCACGCCGTCGGGCGCGACCATCGCCCCTGGTACCTGCGCGAGATGCCGCCCCTGTTCACCGACGCGCTCCGCGGCGCCAAGGCCAGCCTTGACCCGTCCGGGATCATGAACCCAGGGGTCCTGCTCGAGCCGGCCAGGGAGGGCGATGATGAGCGCTGAGGTCTACCGCACCGAACTGAACCCGGTTGACTTCCTGGAACGGGCCGCGTACATCTACCCCAGCAAGACCGCGGTAGTCGACGGCAAGCGGCGATACACCTACGCCGAGCTGGCGGAGCGGTCGTGGCGACTGGCCAGCGCGCTCAGGGCCGCGGGACTGGCCAAGGGCGACCGCGTGGCCACGCTGCTGTTCAATTCGTCGGCGATGCTGGAGGCCCACTTCGGCGTGCCCGCGGCGGGCGGCATCCTGGTCGCGGTCAACAACCGCCTGTCGGCCGCCGAGGTCGGCTACATCCTGCAGCACAGCGGCGCGAGATACCTGCTGCTGGACGCCTCGCTGGAAGCGCAGGCCCGGCCGGCGGACCTGCCCGGCGTGACCGTGATCCGCGTCGACGACACCGGCGCTCCCGGGGACGCATACGAGGAGTTCCTGGCCGGCGGCTCGCCGGAGAGGCCAGCCAGCTGGCTGGAGGACGAAGAGGAGACGATCTCGATCAACTACACCTCCGGTACCACCGGGCGGCCCAAGGGGGTGCAGTACACCTACCGCGGCGCGTACCTGAACGCGCTCAGCGAGGTGATCGTGGCGGGCCTGCGCACCGATTCGGTGTACCTGTGGACGCTGCCGATGTTCCACTGCAACGGCTGGTGCTTCCCGTGGGCGGTCACCGCGGTGGCCGCGCGGCACGTAACCATGCGCGCCGTCGACCCCGGGCTGGTCTGGGATCTGATCGACGGCGAGGGCGTGACGAACTACAACGGGGCGCCGACCGTCCACCTGATGATCATCAACAGCCCGCGGGCGCACCGGCTGGGCCGGCCGGTGACCGCGCTGGTCGCCGCCGCTCCCCCGTCGCCGACGCTGCTGGGCCGGATGAGCGAGCTGAACTTCCACGTCGTGCACGTGTACGGCCTGACCGAGACGTACGGCCCGATCACCGTGTGCCCCGAGCCGGACGGTTTCGCCGAGCTGCCGGTGCAGCAGCGCGCGACGTTCCTGGCCCGCCAGGGCCAGGCCTACCCCTCCTCCGATCTTGTCCGCGTCGTCGACGACGAACTGCGCGACGTCCCGCGTGACGGGGCGACGATGGGCGAGGTGGTCATGCGCGGGAACAACGTCATGAGTGGCTACTTCGACGACCAGACCGCCACCGCTAGCGCGTTCAAGGGGGGATGGTTCCATTCGGGGGACCTCGCCGTATGGCATCCCGACGGCAACATCGAACTGAGGGACCGCGGCAAGGACGTCATCATCTCCGGCGGGGAGAACATCTCCAGCATCGAGGTCGAGCAGGCCATCAGCGCCCACCCCGCGGTGCTCGAGTGCGCGGTGATCGGGATCCCGCACCCGCACTGGGGGGAACGGCCCAAGGCGTACGTCACCCTGAACGAGGGCGCCGCAGCGACGGCCGGCGAGATCATCGCGTTCTGCCGCGACCGCCTCGCGCACTACAAGTGCCCGGACGCCGTCGAGTTCGGGCCGCTGCCGAAGACCTCGACCGGCAAGATCCAGAAGTTCGTGCTGCGCCAGCGCGACTGGGCAGGCCAGGACAAGCACGTCGGCAGCGTGTAAGCCGGCCTGACCGTCACGCCGGCCACGCGGTCAGGCCGGATCGCTGTCGATCAGGATGGCGAGGGCGCAGGCGACCGCCACCGACCCTGGGTCCTTCAGGCCGATGCTGCGCTCCTGGTGCCAGGCGGCGCGGCCGCGGCGGGAGCGCCACGACGCGATCTCGTCGACGCGCCGCTCGAGGAAGGCGTGCATGTGCCCTGCGGATGCGCCGCCGTCGAGCTCGTCGAGCGCCGGCTGCAGAACGTCGAGCAGGGTCTTGTCGCCGGGCTCCGCCCCGCCCTTCGCCGCAACCGCTGCGGCGATCGCGCGGCCGATGGCGACCGCGGCCTGCCTGTCGAGCGGCTGCTCATCGTCGATGACGGTCGAGGCGGCCAGCATGCCCGATCCCACGAGGGCGGCGAACGTGGACGGGTTGGCCGACGCGAACGCCATCGCGGCCTCGCGCATCAGTGCACTCGACGCGATCGTGTCCGGCAGCTCGGAGACGCGTTCGGCCATCGCGGAGACCCCGGCCGACACCGTCAGCCCGAGATCGCCGTCCCCGAGCGCAGCGTCCAGGTCGCGCAGTTCATCGGTGTGCGCTGGCATCCTCTCGGCCAGGGCGAGGAACGCGGCGCGCAGCGGCGACTCGAAGGCCGCCGTGGGATGGTCTGCAGCCGCGGCCGCCTCCTGCTCGATGGTGTGGCCTGCCCCGGCCGGCTCGGGAATGGCGGTGCCGGGGCGATAGAAGGGCGATCGGGCGGGTGCGTCGAGCAGCGCCTCGAGCTCGCTGTCCAGGCGCATGATCGAGACCGAGGCGCCGGCCATCTCCAGGCTGGTCGCGTACTCCCCGATGAAGTTGTACGCGATGTGCGCGCCGCGCTCCTCGGTCAGCCGGGCGATCGCCGAGTACAGCAGGTACAGCTCCTCGAGCGGCGTCGCGCCGAGCCCGTTGACGAGCACGGCGACCCGCGCCCCCGGGGCCAGCTCGAGCTCGGCGTTGAGATGCTCGAACAGCGTTCCGGCGATCTCGTCCGCCGGCGTGATGGGGACGGTGGCGATGCCGCTCTCACCGTGAATGCCGACGCCGACCTCCATCTCACCGTCGTCAAGGGTGAAGGTGGGCTTTCCGGCGGCGGGGAGAATCGTCGGCGCGAGGCCCACTCCGGCGGTCCGCACGGCGTCGGCGGCACGCTGGGCGATGGCCGCGACCTCGTCGAGTGTGCCGCCGCGGTCGGCAGCGGCACCAGCGATCTTGTACACCATCACCAGGCCGGCGATGCCGCGCCGCGTGGACGTGCTGTCCGCTGGTGCGGACAGCACGTCGTCCGCGCCCCGGACGGTCCGGGTCGGGATTCCATGGGCCGAGGCCATCTCGGCGGCGAGGTCGAAGTTGTAGACGTCGCCTCCGTAGTTGCCGTAGAGGTACAGCACCCCGTTGCCGGCATAGGAGGCCTTGGTGGCGGCGAAGATCTGCGCAGGGGACGGCGAGGAGAACACGTTTCCCACGGCAACGCCGGTGGCCAGCCCGGAGCCGACGTAGCCGAGGAAGAGCGGCAGGTGCCCGCTGCCTCCACCGGTGACGATCCCAACCCTGCCCGGCGTGGCGGGCGCGACAACGGCGCGCTTGTCCGCGGACGCGAACCGGTACGCGCCGGGATGGGCCCTGACGATGCCGTCCAGGACCTCGTCCACGAACTCGCCCGGATCGTTGATGATCTTCCGAAGGGTCATCGTCCGCTCCTGACACTCGCCGCCATCATGCCAGCCAGCCGGCCTCGATCACCGCGCGGACCCCGGCCACCCTCGCGTCCCAGATCACCTGCAGGCCCTCGCCAGGTCGGGCAGTCGTCAAAGGCAATGGCATAAGGATGCCCATCACCGAAAGGAGCAAAGGGCACTAGCCCGCCTGGAGCAACGCGGTGAGTACAATTCCCGCTGTCCTATTGCCGATTGCGAGGGTATCCCGCATACTCTCTTGGTCATAGAGAATTGGCTATGGGGAAGCAGCGAAATAAAGTGGAGCTGAGGGGATTCGAACCCCTGACCCCCTCCATGCCATGGAGGTGCGCTACCAGCTGCGCTACAGCCCCTTAATGAATACCTATTCTAAAACGGCCGGCGAAGGCGGTTATTGGCAACTCCCACCATACCAGCCGTTGCCGCTGCCTTCGGCGCCCTGAACCGCCATTGCGCGCCGCTAATCTCCAGTGGCCGCAGCGGTGCTCGGCCCCAGATCACAGCGACACGTCAGTGTACAAGACCGCCTCAGGTGAATGCACCCTGACAACCACCTCAGTCACGGCCTCCGGGTACCCCTGCCGCGGGCGCCGTGTCTTCTTCGGGGCCGGCCGCCAGCACCGGAACGGGTTCTGGGTCCAGGTCGGGCAGCCGGCCGACGTTGTGCTCGAGCAGCCGCCAGTTCCCCCAGCGCTTGCCCAGAACGGACCACGAGCAGTTGCCGAGCGGCCCGAGGACCCGGGTGCGCAGCGGCAGGCCCAGCAACTGCGAGATGCCGAGGCTGATCGCTGCGCCGTGGCTGACGAGAACTGCCAGCGACCCGTCCACGCTCTCGGCGATCCGCTCGAACGCGGCGGACACGCGTTCGGCGACGGCACCGACCGGCTCGCCGTCGGGAGGGTTCCACTCCGCGTACTCCTCGGGATAGTTCTCCCGGATCTGCTGGTCGGTCAGGCCCTCCCAGGCGCCGCCGCCGCGCTCACGGAGGTCCTTGTCTAGCTGCACGGGAAGCCCGGTGAACTCACCCAGGTACGCGGCGGTCTCGGCGGCGCGGGCGAGGTCGGAGGAAAAAACAGCGTCCGGGTGCATGGCAGCCAGGTAACGCGCGGCAGAACGCGCCTGCTCGTGCCCGGTCTGGTCCAGCGAGATGTCGCTGTGCCCCTGAAACCGGCGCTCGGCGTTCCACGCGGTCTGCCCGTGCCGCCAGAGCACGAGCCGCTGGACCGGTCCCGCGGCGCGGTCCGGTCCCGCGCCCACCGCGAGCTGGCCGGGCGCGGGCTTGTCTCCCGCCATGCTCAGCGCTGCCCGTTGCCGGCGGAACCCGGACGGCGCGCCCCGGCGATGGCGGGCTCGGGCAGCGGTATCTGCGGGCAGTCCTTCCACAGCCGTTCGAGCGCGTAGAACACGCGCTCCTCGGCGTGCTGAACATGGATGACCACGTCGATGTAGTCCAGCAGCACCCAGCGTCCTTCACGCTCGCCCTCGCGGCGCACCGGCTTGGCGCCGACCCGGCGCAGCTTCTCCTCGATCTCGTCCACGATCGACCTGACCTGGCGGTCGTTCGATGCGGAGCAGAGCAGGAACGCGTCGGTGATAACGAGCTGGTCGCTGACGTCGTAGGCGATGATGTCTGTTGCGAGCTTGTCCGCCGCTGCCGCAGCGGCGATCTCCACGAGCTCGACGGCCCTTGGGGTGGCTGTCACGTGTGCTGCTCGTCCTCCTCGAACTTCAGCTCTTGTCTCTACCATCGCACATCAGCGGGCGGCGTGGCACTGCGCAGTTCAGGGTATCCGCAATCGCGCGTGATCCGGGTCAGCCGCGCCACGGGGCGGCGTCCCCTTTCCGGTAGAGCGCCCGCTTGGAGATGTACTGCACGATTCCGTCCGGCACCAGGTACCAGATCGGCTCCCCGGCCTCGACCCGCTGCCGGCAGGTGGTCGAGGAGATCGCCAGGGCTGGGATCTCGATCAGGCTGACCCGGTCGTCGGGCAGGCCCGCACCGCTCAGGTGGTGGCCGGGCCGTGTGCAGCCGACGAAATGCGCCAGTTTGAAGAGTTCATCCGCATCTTGCCAGGTCATGATCTGCTGCATTGCGTCCGCGCCGGTGATGAAGAAGAATTCCGCGTCCGGCCGGCGCGTGGCCCGCAGGTCACGCAAGGTGTCGATCGTGTACGTGGGCCCGGGCCGGTCGATGTCCACGCGGCTGACCGAGAATCTCGGGTTCGAGGCCGTCGCGATCACGGTCATCAGGTAACGGTCCTCCGACGGGGAGACCTGACGGCCCTCCTTCTGCCAGGGCTGCCCCGTGGGCACGAAAATCACTTCGTCCAGCGCGAAGAAGTGACCGACCTCACTCGCCGCGACAAGGTGCCCGTGATGGATGGGGTCGAAGGTGCCGCCCATCACTCCGATGCGCCTGGCGGTCTGGCCGTCGTCCATGAAGTGACTCTAGATGCAACCCCCGACAACCAAGCCGGGAAGCACCCCAAATACCGGAGCTCCGCCCACACGCCGGCTGTCCGGCGCCGATGGCAGGACCGGCGCGGGGCCAAGTGAATCGAGATATTGCGCGTTTGGCCATACGATGGCTCCATGACGTCTGTGCCTGACCGCTCCCGGGTCCGCCTGCCCGGTATCAGCTCCCGCGCCTACGAACATCCGGCAGACCGCTCCGCCCTGGTGGCGCTGCGCAAGCTGTCCGGATTCGACACACTGCTCCGCCGCCTCTCTGGGCTGTTCAACGACCGCAGCCTGCGGCTGATGTTCCTCGCCAGTTCCGTGCGAGCGTCCGAGCAGCAGTTCCCGCAGCTCTACCAGTCGCTGCTGGATGGCTGCTACATCCTCGACCTGCCCACGGTGCCGGAGCTGTTCATCAGCCAGGACCCGACTGTCAACGCGATGGCTCTGGGCGCGGACAAGCCATTCATGGTGATCACGACCGGCATGGTCGACCTGATGGACCCCGAGGAGATCCGGTTCGTGATCGGGCACGAGCTCGGCCACGTGCTCTCCGGTCACGCGGTGTACCGGACCATGCTGTACTACCTGCTCAACCTGGTGACCCGGATTGCCTGGCTGCCGATCGTGCTCCCGGCCAGGGGAGTGATCTGGGCACTCGAGGAGTGGTACCGCAAGTCCGAGCTGTCCTGCGACCGCGCGGGCCTGCTGGCCGGCCAGGATGTCGAGGCCGCGCGCCGGGCGCTGATGAAGACGGCGGGTGGGTCCCGCCTCGTCGAGTTCAACTCCGACGCGTTCCACCAGCAGGCGCGCGAGTACGACGCCGTTCCCGACGTCCGGGAGGGACTGCTCAAGCTGCTGCAGCTGCAGGGCAACACGCACCCGTTCGCGGTGATCCGGTTCGCCGAGCTGGACCGCTGGGCCGACACCGGTGAGTACCGCAGCATCCTGGCGGGCAATTACCCGCGCCGGGAAGACGACTCCAATGCGTCGGTCGGTGACGAGTTCAAGGCGGCGGCCAAGTCTTACCAGGACTCCTGGAGCCGGTCTGCTGACCCGCTCATCGGGGCGGTGCGCGGCGTGGCCGAGACCGCGGCCGGTGCCGGCCAGCGGTTGTTCGGCAACCGCGGCGGCCGCCGCGACGACGACGACAGCGATAGTGACAACTGACCGCCGACGCTTCGGGCCCAAAGCCGGTCGCCCCGCAACCCGGGGACCAGGGCGCGGCCAGGGCTGGCCTCACGGTCGCACCCCGCGCCGGAGCGCTCCACCCGCGAATTCCACGGGCTGTGGACGGATCTGTGGATAGCGCGGTGGAAATGACGGTGAGCGCGGGGGATAACCAAAGGTGTCCTGTGGATGGCCAAAGAATCTTGAAATAGCTTCGCGAGACCTCTTGTGCGAGGTCGGGCGGAGGTTGTAGAAATTCACTCACCACCAAATACGGGAGCCGATCCCGGGGGCAACTCCAGGAAACGGCCGAGGAGCCGGGCAACCGGCGCCGAGGGCGGGCACCCTATAGCGGTGGGCGGCCGGGCGGTGCAGGGCAGCCGAGCAATCGGTTCGCTGAGCACGGCAGGGCCAGGCGAGGCCCCTACATCTCATACATGTAGGGGCCTCGTCGCTTTCTCGGGCTGTAACGCCCGCGGGCCCGGTGGTGTCTCCATGCCAAACAGGCAAACGTCCAAGGAGGACACCATGGCGCTACGCGTCCCAAAGACTGAGCTGCCCGCCGAGCTCAGGGAAAACATGATCAGGCAGTTGGGTGCGGTGCCCGAGCCCGTCGAGGTGACGTACAACAACCCCAAAGTGGCCATGGCCAGCCAGGAACTCTCGGCCAAGCTGGGCACGTGGGACGCGGCCGACGCCAGCCTCAAGACGTTCGCGCACATGGCCGTCGCGGCACAGGTCGGATGCAGCTGGTGCCTCGACGTCAACTACTTCCTGGCGATGAACCACCACCTGGATGTGGCCAAGGCGAGCCAGGTGCCATGCTGGCGGGATTCAGAGGCGTTCACGCCGCTGGAGCGGGACGTGCTGGAGTACGCCGAGGCCATGACCAACACGCCGACGACCGTCACCGACGAGCTGTCGGCCAGCCTGCTGGAGCGGCTCGGCCCCTCGGCGCTGGTCGAGCTCACCGTGTTCATCGGCGTCGCCAACATGGCGAGTCGAGTCAATACCGCACACGGCATCACGTCGCAGGGCTACTCGGATGCCTGCGAGATTCCGCTGGCCAGACGGCCCGAGACGCCGACCGTCGCGTCGCCAGCATGACCGGGGATCCGTTCCTCGCCCATCGAGGCCTGCTGTTCACCGTCGCCTACGAGATGCTGGGCTCGGCGGCTGATGCGGAGGACGTGCTGCAGGAGTCCTGGCTACGGTGGGCCGACGTCGACCGGGCGCAGGTGCGGGACCCGCGGGCGTACCTCGTCCAGATCGTCACGCGCCAGGCGCTCAACCGCTTGCGGACGTTGTCACGTAGCCGCGAGGCCTACGTCGGCGAGTGGCTCCCGGAACCGCTGCTGACCAGCCCCGATGTCGCCGAGGACGTCGAACTCGCTGAAAGCGTGTCGATCGCGATGCTGACCGTGCTGGAAACGCTCGCGCCGACGGAACGGGCCGTGTTCGTGCTCCGCGAGGTCTTCGAGATCCCATACAGCGAGATCGCTGAGGCCATCGGAAAACCCGCGGCCACGGTGCGGCAGATCGCGCGGCGGGCCCGAGAGCATGTGGCGGCCCGCCGGCCGAGAATGAACGTGAGCCGATCGGAACAGCGGGCCGTGGTGGAGCGGTTCCTGGCGGCTCTGCGGACCGGGCGGCTGCAGGATCTGATGGAGGTCATGGCGCCGGACGTGGTCATGATCGCCGACGGCGGCGGGCTCGCGGCCGCCACGCTGGCCCCCGTCTGCGGCGGAGAACGGGTAGCAGTGATACTCGCGCACGCGAGCCAACACGAATTTAAATCGACGACCGCGTGGCTCAATGGTGCGCCCGCGGGGGTGATCGAGGTAGCCGGCGAGCGGGCGGCGGTGAGTCTGGTCGTGGAGGACGGCCGGGTCACCCGGGTCTACCTGGTCCGGAATCCGCTGAAGCTCACGCGGCTGGACGAACCTGCCGAGCTTGGCAGGTAACCCGTCCGCTCGGCCAGCACGGCGCCACGGCCGAGGTAGCCCGGCGCCAGCCGGACGGAAGCTGGCTCTGGGTGATCGACCAGCCCAGGGTTGTCGGCTGAGCCCGGAAGCTAGCGGACCAGCGTGAGGTCGCCGACCGGGTGCAGGCCATCCAGGACCTTTGGCAGCTCGCCGGAGTACACGACGCCGAGCCGCTGCGTCGCCCGGGTCAGCGCGACATACAGATCGTTGAGGCCACGCAGCGACTCGGCCACGATGCCGGCCGGGTCGCCGATCAGCACCGAGTCGAATTCCAGGCCCTTGGCCTGGGCAACGGTCAGCACCACGACCGGGCGTTCGGTGTCCGAGTCCTCCCCCACGGCCGCGTCGGGCATCACGGCCTGGATCGCTGCCCCGAGCTCGTCCAGCCTCGCGGCGGGAACGATCACCCCGAGCCGGCCGTCACCCGTCGCCGCGGCGGCCTGGCCCGCGGCGTCGGCAAGGCTTTCGGCGAGGTCCGACGGCGAGGTGGCCAGCCGCCAGGGCACGACGCCGGTGTCGCGTACCGAGTGCGGCAGCTCGAGGGCCGGGTCGATCGCGGCCAGCACGTCCGCGGCGATCGCCATGATCTCGGCCGGAGTGCGGTAGTTGATGGTCAGCCCGGTGAGCCGCCACCGCTCCCCCTGATACCGCTCGAGCACGCTCGACCAGGACGAGGCCCCGGCCAGGCTGCCGGTCTGCGCGACGTCGCCGACGATCGTCATCGACCGGCTCGGGCAGCGCCGCATCAGCATCCGCCAAGCCATCTCCGAAAGCTCCTGGGCCTCGTCGACGATGATGTGGCCGAACGCCCACGTCCGGTCGCCGGCCGCCCGCTCGGCGGCAGTCAGGCCCTCGTCTTCCTCCTGCCGCATGGCCAGCCGGCTGGCATCCACCAGGTCGGAGCCCATGAGGATCTCCGGATCATCCTCCACATCGCGGGAGATGATGTCGAGCACACCGCGCGCGTAGTCGACCTGCGCCCGGCGGCGGCGTCCCGCCGCGATCCTCGCCGCGCGGTCGTCTTCGCCCAGAAGCTCGGCCGCCTCGTCGAGCAGCGGCACGTCGGCGGGCGTCCACTCGCTGCCGGCCGGACGGAGCAGGGCCGAGCGCTCGGCCGTGATCAGCCGCGGCGCCGCGGAAGCGAGCCGGTCGGCCGATGACAGCAGTTCGCCCACCAGCCGCTGCGGGGTCAGCACCGGCCACAACCGCTCGATGAGCGCGCGCACGCCCGGATCGTTGCGCACCTCGTGCCGAAGCTCGTTCACGTCGGCCTTGGAGAGCAGGTTCTCCTCGCCCAGCACGTTTGCGCCGATCCGCGCGGCGAGCTGCCTGGTGAGGGCGTCGGCAATCTCGCGTGCGAACACCTGCCGCGCCTGATTGTGCGGCCGGCGCGAGCGCCGGGCCCGCTCCCTGGCTTTTTTGCAGACGGCCGGGGTCAGCCGCAGCGTCTCACGGTCGATCCGGACCTCGACCGGGCGCTCCGGCATCCGCTGACGGTCCCGGACCGCCGTGGCGATGACGTCCGCCATGGCCAGCCTGCCCTTGATCTCGGCAGTGTCCGCGGGATCACTGCCACGGCCGCTGATGCCGGGATAGAGATCGGCCACCGTCGACAGCAGCACGCTGGTCTCGCCGAGCGACGGGAGCACCTGATCGATATACCGCAGGAACGTGGTGTTAGGGCCGACGACGAGCACGCCGCGCTTCAGCAGCTGCTGCCGGTAGGTGTAGAGCAGGTACGCCGCGCGGTGCAGGGCCACGGCGGTCTTGCCGGTGCCCGGGCCGCCCTGAACCACGAGCACCCCGGCCAGCTCGGAGCGGATGATCCAGTCCTGCTCGGCCTGGATGGTCTCGACGATGTCTCGCATCCGCCCGGTCCGGCTCGCGGCGAGCGCGGCCATCAGCGACGACTCACCGGTCAGCCCCTCGTGTTTCCCCGGATCGGCGGCCGCCAGGTCGAGGACCTCGTCGTCCAGGCTGACCACGGCCCGGTCCCGGGTCTTGATATGCCGGCGCCGCCGGACGCCAGCGGGCGACGCCGCAGTCGCCAGATAGAACGGCCGCGCCGCCTCGGCGCGCCAGTCCATGAGCAGCTGCTCATACTCATCGGAATCGTCGTGAATCCCGATCCGCCCGATGTAGAAACGATTTCCGTCGTGGAAATCCAGCCTGCCGAAGCACAGCCCGTGCTCGGCGGCATCGAACTGGGAAATCTGCTGGATGTACATGGCACTGAACGCTTCGCGCTCGGTGCGGGCCTGGTGCGTCCCACCGCCCTGCCGCAGCACCTCCGCCAGCCGGTCCGAGGCGCGCTTCCTCATGTCGTCAAGCCGACCGTAGAGCAGCCAGACGTACTCCTGCTCGCCCCCGATTTCATCGCTTGACAATCATGTTTCCTTTCGGTAACGTTATTTTGTTACTTGTGCTAAATAGATTCGTGATTGAACGAGAAGGCGTGCTAACAAGCGTAGCGCGCTTTTTTTAATGCTTGCGACGCAGCTATCTCGATAGCCTCGGGTCGCTGCCCCGCGGCCCGAGGCCGGCGTCGGCAGGCAGGTTCGGATCCCAGTCGAACACGACAGCATTGTCGTCTTCGCCGATCAGCACCTCGGCGCCCGGCAGCGCGCCGGCCTCGGCAAGCGCGTCCTCGATCCCCAGCCGCGCCAGCCGGTCAGCGAGGTAGCCCACGGCCTCGTCGTTGCTGAAGTCGGTCTGCAGGATCCACCGGCGGGGCTTCTCGCCCCGGATGACGAAGCGGTTCTCCCCCGACCTGACCACTTCGAAGTCGCCCCCGGCGACCGGCGCTGGCCGGATCACCAGCCGGGTCGGCTCGGGCGGCGGCAGCGCCGCCCGAGCCTCGTCCACGAGGCCAGCCAGCACAAACGCAAGCTCGCGCAGTCCTTCGTGCGTGGCCGCCGACACCATGCACACCTGATATCCCCGCGCGAGCAGTTCCGGGGCGACCAGCTCGGCCATCTCCCGGCCGGATGGCACGTCGACCTTGTTGAGCGCCACGGCCCGTGGGCGGTCGCGCAGGCTCGCGCCGGTCGCGGCTTCGTAGGCAGCGAGCTCCTGCTCGATCACGTCCAGGTCGGAGATCGGGTCGCGGCCCGGCTCCTCGGACGTGCAGTCGATGACGTGCAGCAGTGCCAGGCAGCGCTCGACGTGCCTCAGGAAGTCGAGCCCGAGGCCCTTCCCGCGGCTGGCCCCCGGTATCAGCCCGGGCACGTCGGCGATCACGAACTGGGTGTCGCCGGCCTCGACCACTCCGAGATGCGGGGTCAGCGTCGTGAACGGGTAGTTTGCGATCTTGGGCCGCGCCGCGGACATGGCCGCGATCAGCGACGACTTACCAGCGTTCGGGAACCCGACGAGGCCGACGTCGGCGACGGTCTTCAGCTCGAGCACGAGGCGGCGGTCAACGCCGGGCTCGCCGCGCAGCGCAAAGCCTGGCGCCTTCCGCCGAGTTGAAGCCAGCGCGGCGTTCCCGAGCCCGCCTCGGCCACCCTGGGCGGCCACGAACCTGGTCCCGGCTCCGACCAGGTCGGCGAGCACCTCGCCGTCGCTGGTCTTCACCACCGTCCCTTCGGGCACGCGCAGCAGCAGGTCGGCGCCGTCGGCGCCGCTGCGGTTTGAGCCTTCGCCCTGCTTGCCGTTGCCGGCACGGCGGACCGGCCTGCGGTGGAAGTCGAGCAGCGTCGAGGCGTTGGGGTCAACTTCCATGATCACGTCGCCGCCACGGCCGCCGTTCCCGCCGTCGGGGCCGCCGAGCGGCTTGAACTTCTCCCGGCGAATCGAGGCACAGCCGTGCCCACCGTTGCCCGCGTACACGCGAAGCTCGGCCCGGTCAGCGAATTCAGCCACTCCCCCACTCCGTCCCGGCGGCGCTCCCCCGGCCGCCCCGCCAGCCGCGTAGAAGACCGCCTGGCCAGCCGCGTTGAAAATCCGGGAGGATCGGGTGCAGGCTCACTATCTACCACGATCATGAAAATCCCGTCCGGCAGGCGGACGTCTACCTGGCTGGCGGTCTAGCGAGCCTCGGCCGGTGCGGCCACCTCGGAGTCCTCGGGGATCACGCTCACGGCGCGGCGCCCGCGCCGGGTGCCGAACTCAACCCTGCCGCTGACCAGAGCGAACAGAGTGTCATCCCCGCCACGGCCGACGCCGAGCCCAGGGTGGAAGTGAGTTCCGTGCTGGCGGACGATGATCTCGCCCGCGCCCACGAGCTGGCCTCCGAACCGCTTGACCCCGAGTCGCTGGGCGTTGGAGTCGCGCCCGTTCCGGCTGGATGACGCGCCCTTCTTGTGTGCCATCTCAGTCCTTCTTCCTCGAGCTGGCGGAGCCGCCGCGAGCAGACGCTGCGCCGGCCTTCTCGCCGTCGCTGGCCTTGGCCGAACTCGTCCTCGAGGTGCTGGCCTTGCTGGCGCTCGACTTCGTGCTGCCGGACTTCGCCGCCTCGATGCTGGTGATCTTGACCTGCGTGTACTTCTGGCGGTGGCCAAGACGCCGACGGTAACCGGTCTTGTTCTTGTAGTGGATCATGCTGATCTTGGGGCCGGCCGCCGCACCCAGGATCTCCGCGGTGACCTGATAGCCGCCGACCTCCGCGGGGTCGCTGATGACCTTGTCATCATCTATGACGAGCACGGCGGGCAGCGTCACGCTGGAGCCGACCTCACCAGCGAGCTTGTCAACGGTCAGGACATCGTCAACCGATGCCTTCTCCTGCCTGCCACCGCAGCGCACGATCGCGTACACCGAGAACTCTCTCTCCCTTGTGCGGGCCCGCCGCGAGATCCGCGGCATCGTCCGGCATCGATGCGAAGAACTGGCCCGCCTGCGTAGCGCACGGCCCAAATCCGAGCGTGCTGCCGCCGGCTTGTCCGACGCGCCGACCACAAAGACTATCAGACGCCTGGGCCCCAGCCTGCCGACGTCTGAGCCTCCTGCTGGCCGTCCTGACCGCTTCCGCTCTGCTGGTCGCCGCCGTGCCAGGCGCCGTGCTGGGCCGTTTCGTCCTGTCGCGCGCCATCCGGGGACACCTGGCCGTTTGCGGCCTCGGCACTCACGTCCGGCTGCGACGCCTGGCCATCAGCGGCCGGAGCGCTCTCGGCCGGTGCCGCCCAGGCGGTGGCATCCTCCCGGGCGGCCTGACCGGTCTGCTCGGCCTGACCGGTCTGCTCGGCCTGACCGGTCTGCTCGGCCTGACCGGTCTGCTCGGCCTGACCGGTCTGCTCGGCCTGACCGGTCTGCTCGGCCTGACCGGTCTGCTCGGCCTGACC
>JASHQP010000189.1 GCA_030039095.1 Streptosporangiaceae bacterium | reverse complement strand
CATTGATACGCGTTTGCGCCTCGGCGGCGGTGTATGTCGCCTTGATGGTCTCCTTCTTCGTGCGGAAGGCGTCCACCTTGGCCTGCAGCCGCTGCGAGGCACCGGTCAGCTTCTCCTCCTCGCCCTGCAGCGCGGTGTACTGCGTGTTGAGCTCGGTCAGCTGGCTCTGCACCCCCGCCTTGCGGGTCAGGGCGTCGCGGGCAAGGTCCTCCCGGCCGACGGAAAGCGCGTCCCGCGCCTGCCGGTCGTACTTGTCCGACGTCTGCTGCAGCTGGTTCATCTGCAGCTCGACACGCTTGCGCGAGGTCGCCACGTCGGCCACTCCGCGACGAACCTTCTGCAGCAGCTCCAGCTGCGTCTGATAGGAGTAATCCAGGGTCTCTCTGGGGTCCTCCATCCGGTCAAGTGCCTTGTTGGCCTTGGCACGGAAGATCGTCGAAACCCGCTTCATCACGCCCATAAGCGCGACCATCCCCTCATTACTCTGCGCCGCCGCGCCGGGCCGGCGTAGCGGCGAGAAACCAGTTGCTGCGCAAGTCAACGGATGATGCCGACAGGTGCTCGAATCCACCCTACGACTGCCGGCAAGGTCAGTCATCCCGGTGGGCATCGCCGACGCGCCATCCGGGCCGTGTCCGCGCGCGGTCTGGCGGTCTGCGGGTTTCGCCCCGGTATGCTGAGCCCGTGTTCCGACGACGCAGCACCGACGCGGCTGACCTGCCCGATCAGGCAGGCCAGGACGCGCAGAGCCAGCCAGCGGCCGAGGCCGCGTCCGAGCGGCCGAGCCAGACGCAGAGCAAGGGCCGGCCGACGCCCAAGCGCAGCGAGGCCGAGCGCAGGCGCCGGCAGCCGTATTCGGCGCCCGCCGACCGGAAGGCGGCCAGCCAGCAGTCGCGCGACCGGGACCGGGCGGCCCGGGCGCGCAGGAACGACGCCATGCGCCGCGGCGAGAGCTGGGCGCTGCCGCGCAAGGACCAGGGGCCGGTCCGGGCGCTGGCCCGCGACTACGTGGACTCCAGGCGCAGCCTCAGCGAGTACTACATGTTCGGGGTGCTGGTGCTCGTGGTCCTGCTGTTCGTGCCGGCTCTGCGGAAGTCGGCGGCGATCGACTACGCGGTGCTCCTGATCCTCGCGGTGATCGTCACCGAGAGCATCATCGTCTCCGGCCGGGTGATCAGGCTGGCGCACGAGCGGTTCCCCGGCGAGAGCACCCAGGGCCTCCGGATGTACGTCGCGATCCGCGGCACCCAGCTGCGCCGGCTTCGCATGCCGACACCGAGAGTCAAGCCCGGCGACAAGATCTGAGCGATCCGGCCCGCGCGCGGGCCGCAGGCGTCCCGGCCGCTAGGGTCATATGCCATGGAATACCGCCACCTCGGCCGCAGCGGGCTGAAGATCAGCGAGATTGCCTACGGCAACTGGGTCACGCATGGTTCCCAGGTCGAAGAGGAGGCAGCGAGTGCGTGCGTGGCCGCCGCGCTCGACGAGGGCATCACCACCTTCGACACCGCTGACGTCTACGCGGGGACCAGGGCCGAGGAGGTGCTCGGCCGGGCGCTGCACGGTGTGCGCCGCGAGTCGGTCGAGATCTTCAGCAAGCTGTACTGGCCGGCCGGCCCGGGCGTCAACGACAGGGGCCTGTCCCGCAAGCACATCATGGAGTCGGTGCACGGCTCACTCCGGCGGCTGCAGACCGACTACCTGGACCTGTACCAGGCACACCGCTACGACCACGAGACGCCGCTCGAGGAGACCCTCCGCGCCTTCGACGACCTGGTCCGCCAGGGCAAGATCCTCTACGTGGGCGTCTCCGAGTGGCGCGCCGAGCAGATCGCGGCCGCGCTGCGGATCGCCGGGGAGATGGGATTCGACCGGATCGTCTCGAATCAGCCCCAGTACAGCATGCTGTGGCGGGTCATCGAGGCCGAGGTGCTGCCGCTGTGCGAGAAGGAGGGCCTCGGCCAGATCGTGTTCTCGCCGATCGCGCAGGGCGTGCTGACCGGCAAGTACCTGCCGGGCTCGGCCGCCCCGGCCGGCTCGCGCGCGACGGACGCCAGCGGGTCGAGGTTCATCAAGGACTTCCTGACCGACGAGATCCTCGGCCGGGTGCAGCAGCTCAGGCCGCTCGCCGACGAGGCTGGCCTGTCCATGGCGCAGCTCGCGATCGCGTGGACGCTGCAGAATCCGGGTGTCTCGGCGGCGATCGTGGGCGCGACAAGGCCGGAGCAGGTGCGCGACAACGCCGCGGCGTCCGGCGTCCGCCTGGACCCCGCGCTCCTGGCCAGGATCGACGACGTCCTCGGCCCGGCCATCGTCACCGACCCGGCGGCCACGGCCAGCCCGCCGAACCGTAGCTGACCCGCGCTCCTTACCTGCCTGGGTGCAGGCTCATCACTTGCCTGGGTGCAGGCTCATCGGGCCGTACTCGACGCGGCCCTCGTTCAGCAGCGAGACCTGGTCGACTCCCGCGTCCAGCAGGGTGCGCCAGTTCTCGCCGATCCAGTTCTCGGCGTCGCCCTGGCTGCCCCAGCTCTCCTTCGGCAGGCCGCGCGACGTGAGCACTGTCCCGTCTTCCTTCTCCAGCTGCCAGGTCCATGTCATGTTTGCTCACCACCTCGGTGGCTAGGATCGGGCCGGTCAACGGCGTTAAATCCTAGTCACCGAGCAGCCGAGGAGGCCGATGGAGGTCCGGCTGGCCGGCACCGGCGGCAGCGGTG
>JASHQP010000188.1 GCA_030039095.1 Streptosporangiaceae bacterium | reverse complement strand
CCCGCCGGGTAAGGGCCGCGGGCGCGTTCGGCCGGGCCGCCGAGATGCTCGAGCACGGTGATCGGGGTGGCTGCCCACCCGCGGTCGGAGAGCAGGGCGGCCAGCGCCGCGGGGGTCGCGCCGTCCCGGCACAGCACGAGCACGCGGGCGCCGGGCTGCACCGCGGGCAGGACCGCTTCCAGCGGCCGTGACACCACCGAGACCACGTCGGTCTCGTGCTCGGCCCAGCCGAGCCGCGCGCAGGCCAGCGCCACGCTGGACACCGCGGGAAGCACCCGGATCCGGCCGGGCCCGAGACGGCGGGCGAGGGTCGCGCCGATGCCGTGCAGCATCGGGTCCCCGCTGGCCAGCAGGCACAGCCCGGGATGCGCCGCGACGAGCTCATCGAGCCGCGGGAGCAGCGGCGACGGGAGCGGGATCCGGCGGCCGTCCAGGTCGGGCAGCAGGGCCAGCTGGCGGCCGCTCCCCACGATCGCCTTCGCGTCCCGCAGCGTCGCCTGTGCCTCACCGGTCAGGCCCGGCCAGCCGTCGTCGCCGATGCCGACGACGGTCACGACCGCCTCGCTGCTCTCCCCGGTCACGGTCCGAGGCTATGGGCTGGCGCCGGCGCTCATGGCGGCAACCCCGGGATGAGGCATCCGGGGCCGGGCTACGGACCGGGTTGCTTTCTCGTGATTACTCGTGCGAGAGTAATCACATGTCAGCAATACGCTTGTTCATCCTCGGCACGCTGGCGGCGAGCGGGCCGCTGCATGGCCATCAGATCCGCCAGCAGGCCCAGGCCGACCGGACGGACAGGTATACCGACATCCAGGCCGGCTCGTTGTACGGCGCGCTCAAGCGGATGGCGCGCGAGGGCCTGGTGCGCGAGGTCCGGACCGAGCGCGTCGGCAACCGGCCGGAACGGACGGTGTACGAGATAACGCCCGAGGGACGGCAGGCGCTGTCCGCGATCCGCGAAGAGGTCCTGCACAAGATCTGCCTTCCGCACGACCCGTTCGACCTCGCCCTCAAGCAAGCCAGGGACATCGCCGAGGAGGACCTGGCCCAGATCGTGGACGACCGCCTGGCCGCGCTGCGCGCCCAGGAGCTGGCCTGGCGCCATCAGGCGGAACGCGCCGACCCGTACCTGAACGACGCCGAGCGGATGATCACCCGCCACGCGATCGACCGGGCGGCGGCCGAGGTGCGGTGGCACGAGGAGCTGCTCGACCGGATCCCGAAGATCGCCGCGGACTTCCGGGAAGGCATCGGCGCGCCGGTGACCCTGGCCGATGAAACCGGCCATGCAGGGGACCATCCGAATCCACCGGAAGCGGCAGCTCTGGCAGCCAGGGGATTCCGCCCGTGACCGGGCAGCCGGGCAGCCCGGCGCCGGTGGCGGGAGCCGGCCCGGCGCCCGGCACCCCCTCCCAGGCCGACGGCCCGGGCTGGCGGGCCGTCTCCATCGTGCTCGTCGGCGCGTTCATGGCGCTGCTCGACACCACGATCGTGAACGTGGCGCTGCCCACGATCCGCACCAGCCTGCATGCCTCGTCTGCCAGCCTCGAGTGGATCGTGTCGGGGTACGCGCTCTCCTACGGGCTCGTGCTGGTTCCCGCGGGCCGCGTCGGGGACCGGATTGGCCACAAACGGCAGTTCATCGCCGGGCTTGCGCTGTTCACGCTGGCCAGCGTGGCCTGCGGGCTGTCGCGCAGCCCGGGCGAGATCATCGCCGCGCGCGTGGTGCAGGGCGTCGGTGCCGGGGTGTTCTACCCGGCGATATCCGCCACGATCCAGCTCGCGTTCACCGGCCCGCAGCGGTCCAGGGCGTTCGGGACGCTGGGTGCCGTGATCGGGGTGTCCACCGCGCTCGGGCCTGTGCTCGGCGGCCTGATCATCCAGGCCGCGGGCTCGGCGAGCGGCTGGCGGTGGGTGTTCGGAGTCAACCTTTTCGTTGGCGCGATCGCGCTGCCACTCGCCGCGTGGCTGCTCCCCCGGCCGGCCGCGCCCGTCCGGCGCGGGATCGACCCGGTCGGTCTCGTGCTGCTCGCCGGCGGCCTGTTGCTGCTGCTGATACCGCTGATCGAGGGCCAGCCGAACGGGTGGCCCGCGTGGACCTACGTATCCATCGGCGCGTCCGTCGCGGTGCTCGCCCTGCTGGCGGCGTGGGAGGTGCGCACCGAGCGGCGCGGCCAGGACGCGCTGCTCAAGCCCTCGCTGCTCGCGCGCTCGTCGTTCTCCGCGGGAGCCGTCTTCGCGATCGTCTTCTTCGCGGGGTTCACCAGCGTGTTCTTCACGCTGTCGATCCTGTGGCAGGTCGGCCTCGGCCGCAGCGCGCTGGCCAGCGGGCTGGCCGTGACGCCGTTCGCGCTCGGCAGCCTGGCCGGCGCCGCGAACAGCCACCGGCTCTCGGCGCTGATGGGCCGCATGGTGCTGGTCACCGGGTGCCTGCTCGTCGGCGCCGGCCTTGGCGCAGCCGACGTTGTGCTCTACCTCACCGCGCCGCATCCGAGCGCGTGGGTGCTGGCGGGCCCGCTGCTGGTGGCGGGGATCGGCAGCGGGATGGTGATCGCGCCCAACCAGGATTTCGTTATGGCGTACGTGCCGCGGCGGGAGGCCGGCACGGCGAGCGGGACCCTCGGGACCGCGCAGCGGATCGGCAGCGCGATCGGCATCGCGGTGATCGGCACCGTGCTGTTCGGCACGCTCAGCATCAGGCCCGCCCCGGACGCCCTGGCGCACGCGTACGCGCACAGCGCCCAGGTCGCCATGCTCGTCAGCGTCGCGTTCGTGCTCGTCGCGCTGCTGCTGGTGGTCGCCCTGCCGCGGCAGGTGCCGTCCCGGCGATGAGCCCGCCGACGCCGGCCGCCGTGCGGCGGCCGGCCGCCGGGCGGGTCAGCCGAACGTGAAGTCGTAGGCCTGCACCCCCGGTGACACCTGCAGCTGCAGCGTCCCGGTGTTGGCCGAGGCGGCCTGGTACAGGGTGTACAGCCGCGGGATACCGCCGACGTCGATCGTCTGCGTGTGGTGGCCGTTGACCGAGACGCTGATGGTCCCGCTGCCCCCGAGGACCAGGTACACGTCCTGGGCGAGGAAGCCGAGCTCGAGCCGGGCGCCGCTGCCAGCGGTCGCCTCCTGCGCGCGGAAGGTCCAGGTCCCGGACACGCCCAGGCCGCCCAGCGGGAGCGACGCCGGGAAGTGGTAGGCGGCCGGCCGGTTCTGGGCCACGGCGTTGCTCGGGGCCAGGTACTGCAGCCGGTCGTAGCCGACGTAGGTTTCCGGGCTCAGCTCGCCGGTCGGCGTCTTGTCCGGCACGTCCGTCGCCGGCGGCAAGGCGAGGCCGGGATGGGCCGCGACCAGCAGCTGGCGGATGAGCTGCTCGGTCGTCGCGTAGTCGCCCTCGCCGAAGTGCACGTGCCGCACGTCACCGCTGGCGTCGATCAGGTAGTCGGCCGGCCAGTACTCGTTGTCGTACGCGTCCCAGGTGGCGTAGCTGTCATCGACCGCGACCGGGTAGCGCACGCCGAGCGCCGCGGCCTGGGACCGCACGTTGGAGACCACGTGCTCGAACGCGAACTCCGGGGTGTGCACGCCGACCACGACGAAGCCGTACCTGGCGTACCTCGCGTACCAGGCCTCGACGTGCGGCAGGGTCCGCTGGCAGTTGATGCACGAGTAGGTCCAGAAGTCGACGAGCACCACCTTGCCGCGCAGTCCGCGGATCGACAGCGGCCTGCCGCCCGGGGTGTTGAGCCAGGCGGTGATCCCCTTGAAGTTCGGCGCGGGGCCGCAGTTCACCAGCGAGGTGGCGCTGGGGTTGCAGTCGGTCAGCGAGGTCTGCCGGGCCCCGGTGACCCCGTTCAGCTGCTTGCGGATCTTCGCCGAGCCCTGCAGCGCGGTGGAGTAGCCGGGCAGGTCACGCTGCAGCCCG
>JASHQP010000014.1 GCA_030039095.1 Streptosporangiaceae bacterium | reverse complement strand
AGGGAGGCTGGCTCTTCGCCGCGGCCGTCCCGGCCGAGCAGCAACCGCTCGGCCAGCGTCACGTCGTGACAGCGGCCCACTCGCACCCCCCCGCGCAGCAGAGCCGGGTAGAGGTCGGCGCCACTGGGCCACACCCACCGCACGCTGCCCTCCGCGGACCGCTCATAGCCGACGACGGCCTGGCAGAGATCGGTGGCCGTTACGCGACGCCCGGGCCGGCTGCCGTCACCCGAGAGCTCGCACAGCAGGCCCCCGCCCGGCTTCCCATCCGCCGTCATGGGTCCCGGCGCGACAGCTACCCGCACACCATCAGATTGTGCGGCATGGGTCTGACAGAACGCCGGGTTGGTGTCTGGGACCCAGCCCGGTGCTGGGCGAGCCGGGTCCCAGACGTGCTGCCGCGCTACGACGCGGTGCCGCTCACCCGGGCTGGGCCGTGCCGCCGCCCGATCCGTGCCAGGAACCGCCGAACCCCGGCCGGTTCTGCTGCAGCAGGGTCATGTCGGCGATGTTTGTCGCGGTGACCGTGCTGCCGCTGACCGTTGCCAGCACCGAAGCCTGGTTGCCGACCTTGACGGAGCCGATTCCGTCCCGCTGGGCGTCCACCGTCGTCGAACTCGTGACCACGTAGGTCTTTGTGAACCCATCCGAGCTCTTCACCGTGATCGACGTCGTGCTCACGGCCGTTACCTGCCCGTCCTGCACGTCGACGGTCTGGTAGCCGCCGCCGGACTTGGCGACCACGAACTGGCCGTGAAGCATTCCGAACGGCGCGAAGCTGCCGCCGAAGTGACGGAAGACGCGGTGGGTCCCGGGCGCTCCCGGTGACGGTGCGGGAACCGGAGTCGATGTCACGGCGTTCTGCGCGGCGGCGGGCGTTCCCGAGTTGCCCACGGCGAGGGCCGCGCCTCCGCCGCCGAGCAGCGCGGCAACCGCAACGCCCGCGAGCAGGTAAGGACGGCGTGCTGGATTACGCAAGCTCATCGGCCCGATCGGCCGCGTCGCGTCCACCGGTCCCAGTTCGATGATGTCTTCGTGCTCTGCGGGGTCGGGCCGGTCAGGCGGCATCCACCAAGCCAGGTTGTTGTCTGACGACTCGTCCGTCATCGGAAGACGGCTCCTTCCGGGCGTGGGGACTCCACACTCCCCAGGCGCAGGATCGCGAGCCCAGCTGAAGGCACGCTGAATACCAGCACAGACCGCGCTGCAACGTCAGCCGCCGGCCCGCGTCCCGCGCTGGCGCGCCTGGATTGCCTCCCTCATGAGGCAACATCCTCGCCACCCCCAGGGGATACACAACCCCCAGGGGATGCACAAAGAGTCCCGCTGGCCCTGATGGGCCAGCGGGACTGTCGAGGCCGACCGGTGGCTGGTCAGCCGAGCACAGGACGGTCGGGGCGGCCCGGCGGGCGGGGCACGCGACGGTGCGACGCCTCACCGGGGAGCTCACCCGCTGCCCATCCGGCCAGTTCGGCGGACAGGTCCGCAAGGTCGGCGCGGTCCTTGCCCTCCTGCTTGCTGCTGGCTCCCTTCGCGGCTCCGCCTGCGCGCTTCTGCCTCGGCAGCGAATGCCCGCCGGGCAGCCGCCGGGTCCAGCCCCCTGTGCGGTCGGCCTGGGCTGCCTCGGTGACCGGGTCCACCGCATGCTCCAGCTCATCGACATCGCCGTGGGCCGGAGCGGGCTCACGGCGGGGCCGGAAGGCAACCAGCCCCGGCTGCCCTTCGCCGGGCCCCTCGGTCTCGTCCTCGGGAGCGTCGGCCCCGGCCGACGACTCCGGCTCGGCCATGCCACGCCGGCCCGCTGGGATCCGCGGGTCGAGCGACTCGGGACGGCCGCCTTGGTGTCCCGGCCCGCCGGTCACCTCACGCGCGCCCGGGCCCGCGGGCACCTGGGTGGGCACGTGCACGCCGCGGGCACCTTGCGACGTCATCGCGGCGTAGACCGGCCCGGCGCAGTCATGCCGGTCGAGCAGCGCGGCGAGGTGCTCAGCCTCGGCGGCCGCGATCCCGAAGACCACACGCGGCTGGCCCCACGGCTCCTCCAGCGAGTAGCCCACGTAGCTGGAGACCGGCGGCAGCGGATCTGCGTTCAGGCCATGCATGGTGCGCCAGCGGTCCCAGGCCCGCTCTAGCTCCGTCGCGGCCCGCTGCGCACGCAACATTAACTCTGGATCACGCATGGTGATCACTCCCCCTCTGAAGCGACGGCACGCCTCGCCATGTGGCGGGCCCCCCCGAGCCTGTGCACATTGCCGACGCACGGCACGCGAGCCACGTGCAGCGTGCGCTTGCTATGTGCGGATGCCTGTCCGCCAACGCCGGTTCCCCTCGCCGACGGTGGCAGCGACCAGTATGGCGGAGGGCCTGTCCCGGGAAGAGTGATTACGAAAAGTTGACTGCTGATTACTCAGAGTAATCAAGTGCCCTAGCTATCCCTGCGGGCGACGCCTCGGGGGAACGCGGAGGTGTTGCGCTGCCGACGCCGGCATGCCCGCGATATGCGCTCAACTGCGCTATAGCGCCTTGAAGGGCATTCAAACTGGGGGCCGGATCGACCCCGGCTCTGCCCGCCAGGCCCGTTGCCTGGTTCGGACTACGCCCCGTGAGCGGCGTTCCCACCGCCGGGGCCGACCCCCCCTTGCTTACTGCCTTCCGCTTGGCCGCCTTCACGCACACGGAACCGTGTGCGTGCCTACCTGGTTTGGGACAGCACCAGGTCCGCGGCCAGGCGTTACTCCGAACGCTGCTGCGGGATCCCCGCGAGCAGTGCGCGAACCTCTGTCTCCCGGTACCGGCGGTGCCCGCCGAGCGTACGGATGGAAGTCAGCTTCCCGGCCTTGGCCCACCGCGTGACGGTCTTCGGGTCAACCCGGAACATGGTCGCGACCTCTGCTGGGGTCAGCAGAGGCTCGGCCTCTGGTGTGCGTGCAGACATATTGACGGCCTCTCCTCCTGGACCGGTACTGCGATCCTACGTTTTATTGTGCATGGCTCCATTGAGGAGCCTGCCGTGGATGTCCCATATGGTCTACTCAGACCATATTGCCATCACCAGCGGTGACAAGTCGACCACCAGGAGCAAAAGATTCTCCACGCCTCACCCCGTTGCTCCATTGATCCGAGTCACGCTGCGTGATTCTAGCGACACGCAGCGTCGCAACGGGCAGATTCGGAAAAGTCATCTCCCCCTCCCCTCAGCTTCCTAGCTCGACTGCCTCCAGATCCCGCCACCTGGCCCGCAACCGCTGGTACATGGCGGCTGCGAGCTCATACTCCCTGCTTGCCAGGGCGCTGACAGCAGCGGACACCTCAGCCACCGACTGGTCCGCGCGGAGCGCGTCGTCGTCGAGCAGCTGGACCAACCCCCCATAGTCGAGTTCCACGACGGAATGCGGATGGAACTCTTCCAGCCACCGCCCGATCTCCTCGAGCGCGACGCTGGCGCGCTCGAGGTCGGCAGCGGCCGGTGCAGCCTGATCTGCGTCTTCACCCTGCCCGCGCGCCCCCTGGGCGGTGCCGGGAACGCGCCGGACCGTGGCAAGCGCCCTTGCCACCCGCCTGCGCGCCTGGGCCATGGTCGTCGCGTAGATGAGCGTCCTGGTGGCCGATGCGGTCGCCGGGCGGCCGGTCTCCCTCTCGCCGGACGTGCCGAGCACCAGCCAGCGCTCGGTGGGCGCGAAGGGAACGAACCAGGTGGGCGGCACGGACCAGGTGCTGCTCTGGATATACACCCGCGGCGCCATCCCCTTCCTTTCCCATCTGGCGAAGTCGTCAGCGGCCCGGGCGGCCTGGCCGGGTGCGAAGGCGTCGGCGAGCGGCGGCCGCGCCGTGGCCCGCAGCCTGCCGAGGGCCAGCCATGACCGGAGCCTGGTCTGCCACGGGCATATGTAGGTCGTCCCGTCTGCCCACCGCACGTACGCGTGATCACTCTCCCGTGCAGGTGCAACGATCGGCGGCAGCGCGATAATCCTGCGCAGCGCCTCCTCACGCTCGGCTTCGAGCGCATCCGCCCTGCGCGGCCTGTCCGCAGATGCGGCATATGTCTCCCAGCAGGCCCGCTCGATCCGCCCAAAGGCAGATAGCGGTTCATACACCCGCAGAAAGGCAGCGCACGGCAGCATGATCAATCGTGACATACCGGGGCCCCTTAACAGAAGTCCCTGGCCGGATGAGATTGCAGCGAGCTGTTCTCAGCGGCTTCGGGCCTGACGTCTTCGGCATACCCTTGATCCCTGAGATCCCGCGTCAATGGCGACAGCGGGCCGACCCAGGAGTCACCGTCGTGACCAACGTATTCGACAGTTCCGCCAGCCGGGCATCCACGGGGCATGAGCAGGTCGTGTTCTGCCACGATGCACCCACCGGGCTCCGCGCGATCATCGCCATTTACTCGACCGCCCTCGGGCCGTCGCTGGGCGGAACGCGCTTCTACCCGTATCCGAGCGAGGACGCCGCCCTCGCCGACGTGCTGAACCTGGCGCGCGCGATGGCCTACAAGAACGCCTTGGCAGGACTGGATCACGGCGGCGGCAAGGCCGTCATCATCGGTGACCCAGGGTTCCAGAAGTCCGAAGCGCTCCTGCGCGCCTACGGCAGGTTCGTCGAGTCGCTGAACGGCCGGTACGTGACGGCCTGCGACGTGGGGACGTACAGCGAGGACATGGACCTCGTGGCCCGCGAGTGCCAGCACGTGACCGGCCGGACCGTCGCGAACGGCGGAGCGGGCGACTCCTCGGTACTGACTGCGTTCGGCGTCTTCCAGGGCATGCGCGCGGCCGCTGAGCACGTCTGGGGCACCAGCAGCCTGGACGGCCGCACCGTCGGCGTCGAGGGCGTCGGCAAGGTCGGGCACCGCCTCGTCGACCACCTCATCGAGGCCGGAGCGCAGGCGGTGATCTGCGACGTTGACCCCGCGGCGGTGGACCGGGTGCGGGCCAAGCACCCCGAAGTCGTGGTGGCGGCCGACCGCGACGGCCTGCTCGCGGCCGATATCGACGTCTTCTCGCCGTGCGCGCTCGGTGGCGCCGTCAACGACGAGAACGTGGGCCTGCTGAACGCCAGGGTCGTCTGCGGCGGCGCCAACAACCAGCTGGCTCATACCGGCATCGAGAAGCTGCTGGCCGACCGCGGTGTCGTCTACACGCCCGACTACGTCGTGAACTCCGGCGGGGTGATCCAGGTCGCGGACGAGCTGGCGGGCTTCAACTTCGAGCGCGCCAGGGCAAAGGCCGCACAGATCTTCGACACAACGAAGAAGATCCTGCACATGGCCGCCGAGGAGGACGTGCCGCCGGTCGTGGCGGCCGACCGCCTGGCGGAGCGGCGGATGTCCGAGGTGGGCAGGCTGCACGGCATCTGGCTCGGGCGCCGGTGACGCTGGGGCCGTCCGCGGTGGCGCGAGGCCGCGGGAAGCCGGTCCCGCAGTTCACCGGGGCAATGAGTCTCTTTCATCCTTCCGTCACCTCTTACCTACTCTCAGTAAGACATCGCGGGATGAAAGGGGGTCATAGTCACGGCCCGTCCGCAATGGCCGGAGGCGCCAACCGCCCAAACCAGGTACCGTTGTCTGTGTACGGAAGAACGAGCGCGCTGTGCTCCCAGCGGTGGGGAGGCGGCGGGTTGTTCAGCTGTGCGAGAAAGCCCGCAAGCGTCAGCGCGCTGAGGGCAGACGATCAGTGCGGTGACAAGGGGCCCTGACCGGGCTCCCGTACGTTCGAGGGGGTCGAGCCAATGGGGCGCGGCCGAGCCAAGGCCAAGCAGGTGAAGGTTGCCCGCCAGCTCAAGTACAGCGGCGGGGGCATGGATCTTGACCAGCTGCGGGCTGAGTTTGGTGTCGGCACGGAACAGCCGGATGCAGACGATCATGCTGCCTACGCGGACTTCGCGAACCGCTACTCCGTGGACGACGACGACGAGGACGACGAGGACGAGGACGAGGATGACGACTACGCCGTAGATGACGAGGACGACGACTACGGCATAGACGGCCTCCACGACGAGGACGACGACGACCTCGACGAGGATTTCGACGACGAGGACGACGACCTCCACGACGAAGGCGACCTCGATGAGGGTGACCTCGACGACGAGGACGATCCGGTCCAGGGAGCTCGGCGGGTAGGCCGCTGAACCCGCGGTTGCGGCGGTAGCGGCGCGGCGTCAGCAGGCGGGCGTCAGCAGGCGGCCCGGCCCTTTCGGAGGTCGTGCTCGTTTGCGCTGCAGTCTGGAGCTGCTGCGCGGCCGTGCTCAGCCGGGATGCCGGCCGGAGAGCCGGACCGCGCCCGCGCCCGCCGCTATCTCACCGAGCAGCCATGCGGTTACGCCGCGGGATGCCAGCAGGCTGACGGCCGCT
>JASHQP010000187.1 GCA_030039095.1 Streptosporangiaceae bacterium | reverse complement strand
CAGTCGGCGCGGGAGCGCAGGGACTACGCCGAGGCCGACGCGATCCGCGACCGCCTGTCCGACGCGGGCATCGCTGTCGAGGACACCCCGCGCGGCCCGCGCTGGGAGCTGCACCGGTGACGCCACGGCCCGGCCCCGGCGGCCGCACCAAGTCGGGCAAGCCGCGCCCGGGAACCGGCGGCTACGGCAAGCGCAAGCTCGAGGGCAAGGGCCCCACCCCGCCCGCACACATGCGGCCGGGCCATCCGGCGCAGCGCAGGGCGGCCGCAGCCAAGCCCTCATCGACGGGCCCGAACGCTAGAGTGGGCGGCGGGCCAGGCCAGGAGGGGACTCCTCGTAGAGGCCCGAAAACCCGGGCATCCGGGTCGGCCGAGGTGGTCGCCGGGCGGAATGCGGTGCTGGAATCGCTGCGCGCGGGCGTGCCGGCGACGGCGCTGCACGTCGGGCCGCGGCTGGACGCGGACGAGCGGATCGGCGAGGCCGTGATGCTGGCGGCCGACGCCGGGATCCCGGTGGTGGAGGCGGGCCGCGCCGAGCTGGACCGGATCACCGCGGGCGCGGTGCACCAGGGGCTCGCGCTGCGGATCCGGCCGTATAAGTACGTGCATCCGGACGACCTCGCCGCCGCCAGCGGCCTCCCGCTGATCGTCGCGCTGGACGGGGTCACCGACCCCAGGAACCTGGGCGCGGTCGCGCGGTCGGTCGCCGCGTTCGGCGGGGACGGAGTGCTGGTGCCGGCGCGCCGCTCCGCCGGGGTGACCGCGGGGGCCTGGAAGGCGTCCGCCGGGGCCCTGGCCAGGGTGCCCGTGGCCCAGGCCAGCAACCTGGCCGCCGCGCTGTCGTCGTATCAGCAGGCCGGCCTGTTCGTGGTGGGCCTGGCGGCGGACGGGCCTTCGCTGGTCAGCGACCTGGACCTGGCCGACGCGCCGCTGGTGCTCGTGGTCGGCTCCGAGGGCCGCGGGCTGTCCCGGCTGATCGCGCAGCGGTGCGACGTGCTGGCCCGGATCCCGATGCCGGGCAAGGCGGAATCGCTGAACGCGGGCGTCGCCGCCGGGATCGCGCTGTACGAGGTCGCCAGGAGGCGCGAAGCGGCGGGCTGAGCCGCCCGAGCCGGGGTAGGTGGGCTGAGCCGCCCGAGCCGGGGTAGAGGGCCTGAGCGGAGGTGGTCGCGGATGGCACGCGGGCCCGAGGAAGCCAGGACCCAGCTCGTCGACGAGCTTCGCGCCGGCGGCCGGCTGACGAGCGCCGCGATCGAGGCCGCGTTCCGCGCGGTGCCGCGGCACGTGTTCCTGCCCGAGCTCGACCCGGTCAGCCAGGCGTACCAGGACGAGGCCTTCGTGATCAAGACCGGCGAGGGCGGGCTGCCGGTCAGCTCCTCGTCGCAGCCCGCGATCATGGCGATCATGCTGGAGCAGCTCGGCGTGGCCCCCGGCCAGCGGGTGCTCGAGATCGGCACCGGGACCGGCTACAACGCCGCGCTGATGAGCCGCCTGGTCGGGCCGGACGGCTCGGTCGTCACCGTGGACATCGACCCGGACCTGGCCGAGCGGGCCCGGGCGAACCTGGCGGCCGCCGGGTACCCGGACGTGGTCGTGATCTGCGGCGACGGCGGGTTCGGCGCCCGTGAGTTCGCGCCCTACGACCGGATCATCGTGACCGCCGGCGCCGCGGACCTGGCGCCCGCATGGCTGGCTCAGCTCGGCCCCGGCGGGCGGCTCGCGCTGCCGCTTGGGCTGCGCGGCATCCAGCTGTGCCTGGCGCTGGAACGGTCGGGCGAGTCCGCCTGGCGCAGCAGGTCCGCGTGCCGGTGCGGCTTCATCCGGATGGCCGGCAGCTACGCGGCGGCGGCCGACTCGTATGTCCCGGTCGGCCCGCAGCCGGGGCTGCGCGTTCAGACCGATGGCCAGCCGGTGGCCGCGGACGTGCTGTGGAACGAGCTGAACGGGCCGGTCACCGACGTGCTGACCGGCGTGCGCGTGGCCGGCCTCGGCGAGCTGGGCGAGGCGGACCTCTGGGTGACGGTGAGCGACCGCGACCTGTCCCGGCTGACGATCATCGGCGGTGGCCCGCTGCGAGGCTCGGTGCTGCCGCTGCTGCCCTTTGGCGCGCTGGCCACCTCGGTCGCCGAGGGTCTGGGGGTCGCCGGCCTGCTCCCGGCCGCGCCGTCCTCCTCGACCGGGGGCCCCGAGGGCTACCCGGGCCGCCCGGAGCACCTGGGCCGCCCGGAGCGCCTGGGCCGCCCGGAGCACCTGGGCCGCCCGGAGCGCAGGTCCGGGGAGCTCGAGATCGCCGTCCGCGGGTTCGGGCCGTGGGGCGCGCTGCTGGCCGAACGGCTGGCCAGCCGGGTCGTGGCCTGGCGCTCCTCGGGCCGCCCGGGCGCCGCCACCCTCGCAGTGACCGCCTACCCTCGCCGCGACGAGGACGACGTGCCCGAGGTCCCCGAGATCGCGCCCGGCCAGGTCGTCGTGGACCGCCCGCACACCCGCCTGGTCCTCGCCTGGCCGCCGCCCCCATAGCTCCCCGGCCGCGAACATGCGTGAGGGCGCGTCTCGCAGATCTTGACATGCCGTAGTGTCGCCGGCCCGTAGCTGTCGCTCTAGCACAATGCCGCGTACTTAAGGCTGGGTGGCACGGGATGATCACGTTTTGTGCGCGGCGGGCGCGGCGGGGTGAAAGAGAACAAAGCTCCTGGTAGGACAGCGGTCTGCCAAGATCAAACCGTCCATGCCGGGAGCTTTGTTGCC
>JASHQP010000186.1 GCA_030039095.1 Streptosporangiaceae bacterium | reverse complement strand
AGCGCTAGGCCGACCACCCCGCCCAGGGAGTGCCCCAGCACGACAACGCGCGTCTCGGGGCCGACGATGCTGGCGACCGCATCGGCGAGGTTGCCGAAGGTGTACTCAGAGAGCGGCCGCGAGCCGCCGTGACCGGGCAGGTCCGGAGCCAGCCAGCGCCCCGGCCACCGGTCGGCAAGCAGCGGATGCCACCCGTTCCACACATCGCCGGTCGCCCCGAGGCCGTGCAACAGCACCAGAACGGGTTCCCCGCTGCCACCCTCCTGAACCCGCAGACTGCTGTTCACGTCGGCAGTCTGCCACCACGCGCCAGTCCCGCAGCCACCCCCCGAGGCGGCCGGGCGCTGGAGCCCGGTGCATTCCGTATATCTGGTAGGAGCGCTGTAAGACATGCTCGGCGGGACAGGGAGGTGGTCACGGCGAAGACTCTCCGCCCTGCGCGGCGTTGTGGCGCTGGCAGCCCCGCCGCAGGGATCTTCGAAGACTCCTGCCCGGCGGGCTTCCTGACCGGGCAGCCATGCCACTGGGGGCAAATGCGCCCATTCCGGGTGCTTCGATGAAGGCGGCCCGCCCGGTCGGATAGTGTCGCCGGCCCGCCGCTGTCGTCCTAGCAGCGTCGCCGGCTCGTTGACACTAGTGCAGGTCCTCGGCAGGCCAGCCCGGCGCCCGCGCGGCCCACCCTCGGCCCGCGCCAGGGCACACGGCTGCCAGGATCTACAGGACACGCGCAGGCCCGTCTGCACGGCCCGGCCCGGCCGTAGCCTGCGAGGGCCGGGTTCAGGATCATCGATCGGAGGGCGGCCCATGCCGAACTGGGCTGAGCAGGTGACAGCGATCGCGACCGCGGTCAGCGCGCTCGGATTGCTGAGCGCGATCGGCGCGGTAATCTTCGCGGCCCAGCAGGCCCGCGAGGCCCGCACCGGCCGCCAGGCCGCGACCGCCGTCGAGTTCATCCGGCGCTGGGACGAAGACCCGCTGGTCGAGGCGCGCCGCCTGATCGCGCAGTTCCAGACGCCGCAGGCGCTGGCCGACGCGATGACGCGGTTCGTCGCCGAGAACTCGGTCAACGCGTACGTCCTTTACCGGGAGCTCGACTACTTCGAGCAGCTCGGTGCGCTCGAGAAACACGGCGCGGTCGACTTCGAGATGATCATGACCCTGCTCGGCCGGCGCCTGATCGACCGGTGGGAGCTGTGGCAGCCGACGATCGACGCGATCGGGGGCGGGCAGGCCTACCCGATGTTCGACCGGCTCGTGACGAAGATGCGGGCACCCACCGGTCCCACGGTCTGACGCAGCGAAGCTCTCCGGCTCCCGGGCGGCTGGCATCTGGCGAAATTCGGGCGGCCTGGCGTGAGTACCTGGCCGATTCCGGGCAACTTGGAGGGCCATGACGATACCGAGCGAGCACCTGACCCCGCCGGCTCAGCCCGAAGACGCCGACACGAGCCTGCTGCCTCCCGACGCCAGAGCAATGGTCGCGGAGATCAAGGCGGAGAACGCCGCGCTGGAGGCGCTGGGGGAGCTTCAGGAGCGCAAGCGGGCAGCCAGCCCAGGCTGATCGCCTGCCTGCCCCGACTGTCACGCGGCGGGCGGGTCATGTGTCTGATGTGCTGCGAAGGATTCACCACATCAGGCAGGGAGCGTGACATGCGAGTGTTCGTCGCCGGTGGCACCGGCGCACTCGGCCGGCACCTGATACCGGCCCTCGTCGCCGACGGTCACCAGGTCATCGCCAGCACCAGGTCTCCGGGCAAGTCGGCGGACCTGGCCGCCGCGGGGGCGGCTGCGATCGTGATGGACGGGCTGGACCGGGAGGAAGTACTGACCAGGGTGCAGCAAGCGGCGCCGGAGGTCATCGTGAACCAGATGACCTCGCTCGGAGCCACGAAAAACTTTCGCAGGTTCGACGAGGAGTTCGCGGTCACCAACGAACTGCGGACCCGGGGAACGGACTATCTGCTGGAGGCGGCGCGGCTGGCCGGTACCCGCCGGTTCATCGCTCAGAGCTTCACCGGCTTCACGAATGAGTACGCCGGAACGCTGATCAAGACCGAGGACGATCCCCCGAACCCGGATCCGCCCGCCTCGGCGCGCCGCGCGATGGCGGCGATCCGGCACGTCGACGAGACGGTGCCGGGCGGGGCGCCGGAAGGGATCGTGCTGCGTTACGGCCTGTTCTACGGGCACGGCGCGTCCAACGGCACGCTCGCCGCTGTGCGGGCGGGCAAGTTCCCGGTGATCGGCGGCGGCACCGGCCTCTGGTCGTTCTGCGAGATCACCGACGCCGCCTCGGCAACCCGCGCCGCCGTGACCCGCGGAGCTTCCGGGCTCTACAACATCGTGGATGACGAGCCGGCTCCGGCGGCGGAGTGGGTGCCGTTCCTTGCCCGCTGCCTGGGCGCCCCGGACCCGCAGGAGGTACCCGCTCCGCTCGGCCTCGAGCTGGCCGGCGAGTACCTCACGGCACAGATGACCGTCGGCCGGGGGTCGTCCAACGCGAAGGCCAAGCGGGAACTCGGCTGGGCACCGCAGTACGCGACCTGGCGGGAAGGCTTCGGTGAATGGGCGGCGTCGGCGGGGTGAGCGCGACCAGGAAGGCAGGGCAAGCGCGGCTGGGCGAGGACTACGCCCGGCACCGACCGCTGCTGTTTTCCATCGCCTACGGGATGACCGGCAGCGCGAGCGATGCCGAGGACATCGTCCAGGAGGCATTCGCCCGGCTGGCCCTGGCCCTTCGGAGCGGAACCACGGTGACCGAGCCGAAGGCGTACCTGGCCACGGCGGCCACCCGGCTGGCCCTCAACCACCTGAGGTCGGCTCGGCTGCGCCGGGAGTCCTACGTGGGCACCTGGCTGCCCGAGCCGGTTTTCACCGGCCCCGGCCCCGAGGAGCACGCGGAGATGGCCGACTCGCTTTCCATGGCGTTCCTCGTCATGCTGGAGTCCTTGTCGCCGACCGAGCGGGCCGTGTTCCTGCTGCACGAGGTCTTCGGCTACGAGCACACGGAAATCGCCGGGCTGACCGGCACGTCGGTTGCGAACTCCCGGCAGGTCCTGACGCGGGCCCGACGGCACATCGACGAGGGAAAGCCGCGTTTCGCTGCGTCCCGGGCGCAGCGCGAGGAGGTCGCGCGGCGGTTCTTCGCCGCAGCCGACGGCGGCGACGTGGACGGGCTGCTACGGGCGCTGGCCCCGGACGCGGTGTACTACGGCGACGGCGGTGGCCGGGCGCGCGCGGTCGCGACGCCCCTGCACGGCCGGGACCGGGTCGCCCGCTTCATGTCAGGGCTGTTCCGGCGGTTCCAGAAGCTGCAGGCCAGCGTTCAGATCGTCGAGGTGAACGGGCAGCCAGGCGCGGTCACCTACGACGGCGACGGCCGCGTGGCGAACGTGTTCGCGCTGGACATCGCGGACGGCATGGTCCAGGCCGTCCGGTGCGTGGCCAACCCGGACAAGCTGCACCACCTCGGCGCCATGCCGGACCCGGCCCGGGAGCAGGCGGATCCAGGCGTGCTCCCGTAGACAGCCACGGCCTGCCTCACGTTCGGGCGGCCCTGGCCGTTTTCCTGCTAACGGCGAAACCGCATTATCAGGGCCGTAAACATCCTATTGGGTAAACGTACGCGAGCAAGTGAGCCGTAAACGGCCAGCGCCTCGATGGACGCGACAGATAGAATCGCTGTGCCCACGAAGCGACCAGGCGAGGATGGCCAATGCAGCAGCAGGCGCCCGAAAGTTCGTCCTGTGCGTTGCTCAGCCAGTTGCGCACGATAATGGAAGGCGGCAGCGTCGGCACGACGACCGAACTTCACCGCGTGCTCGGCTCCGCCGTGGGCCCCATCCTGGCGGGCTGGCCCGAATGACGCGAGGACGTGTCGGCGCACCTATTTAGCAATGGCAATGCCCAGGTACAGCACAAGTATCGGGCTGCAGATATTTCGATCTTAGTTGGTCTAATAGCGGCCGGGTGCGTGAAATCCGGCCTTCCGCCCTTGTGCTGGGGGCGGCGCGCGGGCTCCAAGAAGGCGAGCTAGCTTTATTGTGTGCCCTTGCGAAGTTATCTTGACGGCCGCGTTTTTGCCGAGGTGGTCAATGCACCGATAACGCCCGGCCCGCTGATGGTCGGGCTGCACGGATGGGGCCGTGATCATCGCGACTTCTCGAGCGTGCTGGGCGCATACCCTCATCTGCTTGTTGATTTGCCGGGATTCGGCGTCTCGCCGCCGCCAGCCGCGACGTGGGGAGCGGCCGACTACGCCGCCTGCGTGGCGGCGGTGCTCGAGGAGCACGCAGCGGCCACCGCGCCGGAGGCGCAGCCGCCACTGGTGGTCGGGCACAGCTTTGGCGGGCGCGTCGCGGTGTGCCTGGCCGCGAGCCGGCCCGATCTGGTCCGAGCGCTGGTCCTGTGCGGGGTGCCACTGCTGAGGTCACCGCGCGAGGGCAAGGCAGGCATGAGCTACCGGCTCGGCCGCAAGGCCCGCCAGATGGGCCTGCTGAGCGAGCGCCGTTTCGAGGCCATGCGCCGGGCCAGGGGCTCCGCCGACTACAACGCCGCCACCGGAGTGATGCGCAGCGTCCTCGTGCGGGTGGTCAACGAGTCATACGACACGGAACTCGCCGCCACTCGCTGCCCGGTGGGGTTGCTGTGGGGCGGCAACGACCGGGCCGTGCCGCCCAGCATGGCCGAGAAGGCCAGCCAGCTGCTGAGCGTGCCCACCGTCACCGACGTCGTCGACGGCGCCGGGCACGACGTGCACCTGGAGGAGCCCGGCCGGCTGGTCGCCCTGCTCGACGAGGTCATCCAGAC
The DNA here is from genome assembly GCA_030039095.1 of Streptosporangiaceae bacterium. The sequence continues at coordinate 4,277 of JASHQP010000186.1, read as the reverse complement.
GCCGCGGAGCGTGCCGCGATGCTGACCGTCCCGATGATCGCCGCTGCGCTGATCGCCCTCGTGATCGCCGACTTCCGGTGGCTGCGGGTCGTGCAGCGGGAGCATTACATTCCTGGTTCCACGGTCATCGTCGCATTGCGCTGGGCGCGCAAGCGCCCTCCCAACCAGGTCCTCGCGCCAGCGGGCGGCCTGGCCGCGCTGCTGGCCCTGTTCGGGCGGCCGCAGGCCATCGCGCTCGGCGCAGCGCTCGCCGCCGCCGTCGCCGTCGCGCTCTTCCCGGTGGGCATGCCGCTGGTGGTCCGGGAGCAGCGGCTGGTCCGCACGCCCCGGCTGACCAGGCTGGCCGCGTGCACGCTCGTCATCGAGGTCCTCATCGCCGCCGCGGTGGTGTCGCTCGGCCTGCCGGGGGCGGCGGCGATCCTCGCTGCGGCCGTGCCGGCCGTGATCGACCTCGCCGCCCTGGTCATGCGCCCGGTGGAGGCGCGGCTGGCCCGCAAGTACCGCACCAGTGCGGAGGCAACGCTGCGGCGGGTCACCCCGCGGGTGATCGCGGTGACCGGCTCGTACGGCAAGACCTCCACGAAAAACCACATCAAAGACCTGCTCGCCGGCAGTTTCGACGTGGTCTCGAGCCCAGCCAGCTTCAACAACGACTCCGGACTGTGCCGGACCGTCAACCAGCACCTCGGCCCGCACACCCAGATCCTGGTCGCCGAGATGGGCACCTATGGCCCGGGCGAGATCCGCGCCATGTGCTCCTGGCTCGAGCCGGAGATCGGGATCATCACCGCGATCGGCCCGATGCACCTGGAGCGCATGAAGACCCTGGACAACGTCGTGGCGGCCAAGTCCGAGATCCTCGAGGGCGTCCGGATCGCGATCCTGAACGTCGACGACGAGCGCCTCGCGGAGCTGGCGGAGCGGGTGGCCGGGCCCGAGGTCTGGCGCTGCGGCACCCGACGCCAGCGCGACCTCGCCGTCTCGCTGGAACGCGAGAACGGGAGCGTCACGGTCCGGTTCCGTGGCGAGGCGATCGGCTCCTTCCCCAGCCCGTCCGGCCTGCACCTGGCGAACATCGGCTGCGCGGTGGCCGCCGCGGTCGCCGGCGGCGCCGCTCCGGACCGGGTGGCCGCCAGGCTCGGCGAGCTTTCCGCGCCCGCGCACCGCGCGGTCAAGGGCGTGGCCGACAGCGGCGTCGTGGTCATCGACGACACCTACAACTCCAATCCCGAAGGCGCCGCCCGCGCCCTGGAGATGCTCGAAGCCGCGACCAGGGGTGGGGGCGGGGAAGGAGGCGGCGGTCAAGGGGGAGGCCGGCGGAGCCGCCGGGCCGTGGTCACCCCGGGCATGGTCGAGCTCGGCCCGTATCAGGACGAGGCGAACCGCGAGTTCGCCGCCGCGGTGGCCAAGGCCGACGCCGTCCTGGTCGTGGTCGGCTGGACCAACCGGAGCGCGCTGATGGCCGGGGCCGAAGGGGGCGAGATCGTCACGGTCGGCTCCCGGCCCGCGGCCCGGGACTGGGTCAGGTCGAATCTCGTCGCCGGTGACGGCGTGCTGTGGGAGAACGACCTGCCAAATCACTACCCGTGATCAACGAGGGGGAATTGCATGGAGGCTGAGGCCAAGGTCGGAGTCATCTTCGGCGGCCCAGGGCCCGAACACGACGTGTCGGTGCTGACCGGGCTCCAGGCGGAGCGGTGCCTGAACGACAACGCCGTCAGCGCCACCGGCATCTACTGGAGCAAGGACGGCGACTTCTACGACGTCGGCGCGGGCCTGGAGGGCGTGAGCTTCAATGGCGGCGTCCCGGCCGGCTCCGAGCCGCTGGAGCTGCATCTGGGCCGCGAGCGCGGCTTTTACCGTCCTCGCAGGCTCGGCCGGCCCGCTGGCGTCACGTTCAAGGCGGTCGTCGTCTGCTGTCACGGGGCGCCAGGTGAATGCGGTCGCCTGCAGGGGCTGCTGGACCTGGTCGGGGTGCCCTACACCGGCCCGAGCCAGGCCAGCGCGGCGCTGGGGATGGACAAGCTCGCGTTCGCGGCCGTGGCCGAGCGGGCGGGCGTCAGTGCGATCCCGCGGCTGGACCTGGCCGTCGCGGACGAGCCCGCCCTGGGGGCGCTGGGCACGCCGCTGATCGTGAAGCCGCGGTTCGGCGGGTCGTCGCTGGGCGTCGAGCTGGTCGATGATGCCGGCAGCGCACGGGCACTGGTCAGGTCCAGCCCGCTGTACGCGGCCGGAGCCCTGGTCGAGCCGTTCCTCAAGGGCTGGTACGACGTCAACATCGGCGTCAGGAGCTGGCCGGAACTACGGCTGTCTCCGATCGAGCGGCCGATCAGGCGGTCCGGCCCGCTGCTGTCCTACGAGGACAAGTACGTGCCGGACGAGGGCATGGCCGGCGCGGCGCGCGAGCTGCCCGCCGACCTCACCCCGGACGTGGCCGCGGCCGTGGCCGGACAGGCGTCGGTGATCGCGGAGGCCGCAGCCGTGCGCGGGGTCGCGCGGATCGACTTCATGACCGACGGCGCGAACGTGCTGGTGAACGAAATCAACACGATCCCCGGCTCGCTGGCCCGGTACCTGTGGGTCAGGCCGGAGATACCGTTCTTCCGGCAGCTCGCCGACCTGATCGACGAGGCCGTGACCCGGCCCGCCTACCAGCAGGTCTGCGCGGGGGCCGACGGCCGGCTGCTGCGCAGCGCCTCCTCGGTGGCCGCGAAGCTCGCCTGACCCGCGGCCAGCGGTACCGGCGCGCCATCATCCGTGGGAACCGGCACGGGCTACTTCCAGGCGAACACCGGCTGCTCGAAGTGGGCTACCCGGGTGGCGAGGCCGTGCAGCCCGACCTGGCAGAACTGGTAGACGATCGCGGCCGTGGGCGCGTGCAGCCAGCCGCCCTCGATCGGCAGCTGGATGACCGGCGCCGGTGACTCGGGGATGGCGATCAGCCGGGGCTCGACGTCGAAGCCGGCGAGCGGCATCACGTAGATGCGGGCCACCTCGGTGGCCGGCCCGCGCATGTCCGGGCTGGCCGGGCCGCCCCACATCACCACCGGGGTGATCAGGTAGCCCGACCGGGTGGGGTAGTCGTCGAGCACGCCGAGGACGTCGCCCGGCGAGGCCCGTACGCCGGTTTCCTCGTGGAGCTCACGAAGGGCCGCGCCGGTGGCGGACTCCCCCGCGTCGCGGCGGCCGCCGGGCAGCGCCCACTGGCCGGCGTGCGCGCGGAGGGTTGGCGCCCTCCGGGTCATCAGCAGGGCGCACGCATCGCTGCCTGGCTGGGTGACCACGCAGATGGCCACCGATGCGGGCCTGCGGCCGTCCAGCGGCAGCGCGGCGCGCTGGAAGCTGGCCAGGTTCGCGCCGATCGCCGCCCGGCTATCGGAGGACCTGTCGGTGGAGGACCTGTCGGTGGAGGACACTGACTCGCTGAACGATTCCCGGGGCGCCGATCTTCCCGCCGGGGCCTGCGGCTTAAGCTGACGCCGTCCCACAAGATCCAGGAGGCGGGCATGCAGACACCGGCCGTGAGCGATCCGGCCGCCGGGCCGGTGGTGCTCGACGCGCCGCGCCGGGCCGATGCGATGGACCAGGCCAGGCCGGCGGCCGAGCGGCTCGCCGCTGCCGGGGTGACGATGGTGGCTCTGGGCTGGGTCGACAACGCGGGCATCGGCCGGGCCAAGACGATCCCGCTGGCCCGCCTGGAGCGCGCGGCCGGGTGGGGCGTCGGGATGTCACCGGTGTTCGACGTGTTTCTGGTCAACGACGCCATCACCACGAGCCCGCACATCGGCGGGCCCGGCGGTGACCTGCGGCTGATCCCGGACCTGGGCCGGCTGGCCGTGCTGGCCGGGCAGTCCGGGTGGGCGTGGGCGCCGGTCGACCGGTACACGCAGGAGGGCCGGGTCTACGCCGGGTGCCAGCGCTCGTTCGCCCGCCGCATGGCCGCCCGGGCAGGCGACCTTGGCCTGGAACTACGGATGGCGTTCGAGATCGAGTGGGCGCTCGGCACGGAGGAGGGCGGTGCGGGCGGGGGAGATGCAGATTTCCGGCCCGCCTGCTCGGGCCCGGCCTACGGCATGACCCGGGTGATCGAGCTGTCCGACTACAGCCGCGAGGTCGTCGGCGCGCTCGAGCGGCAGGGGCTCACGGTCGAGCAGTTTCACCCGGAGTACGCGGCCGGGCAGCTCGAGGTCTCCGTGGCCGCCACGGACCCGGTCGCCGCCGCCGACGACAGCGTGCTGGTCCGGCAGACCATCCGCGCGGTGTCCGCACGGCACGGC
>JASHQP010000185.1 GCA_030039095.1 Streptosporangiaceae bacterium | reverse complement strand
GAGGGCCAGGCGCGCCGCGGACCGGCCGCGGCGGCGCCGGGCGAGACGGCCGTCCCGGGTCGTGGTCCTGGTCGCGTTCGCCTTCCTGCTGTATGTCGCGTGCGAGGCCAGCGTCGCGGGGTGGATTCCCGCGCACCTCGTGGCGCTCGGCTACCGGTCTCGCCTGGCGACCGCGGTGACATCGGGGTTCTGGGCGGCGATGGTCATCGGCCGGCTCGTTACCGTCCCGCTGAGCCGCGCCGTTGCCGCGCCCCGGATCGTCCTGGCCGCGTGCCCGCTGCTCACGCTCGCGCTGGCGCTGGCGCTGGTGCGCCCGATGGCGCCCGGCTGCTACGTCGCGGCCGGCTTCATCGCGGCGCCGATCTGGCCGATCGGCCTGGACTGGGTCGTGGCGACGTTCCCCGGCCACCCGTCGGCCACCTCCTGGGCGCTCACCGCGGCGTTCGCCGGCGGTGTCGCCGGGCCGGCCGTGGTGGCCGGTGTGGTGTCGATGACCGGCGTGCACGCGGTCCCCGCGGTGCTGACCGCTCTTGCCGGCGCGACCACTGCGGCGTTTCTCGCGATCTGGCGGACCGGCCGCCGGCTGCTCCGCACCCCTGCGTCCAGACTCACACCACCGTCCACAGGCTGTGGGCAAGGTGCACCCGGCACCGCGTGAAATGCACGGTCATATCCGTCATGCTGTGGAAAACAGTTTCGTGTACGCCCGCAGTAATGCAGTGAGTACTGCAATACTGCGCAGTTAACGAACCGTTTGACAGCCCGTTGCCGACAGTTCCGGCGCGCGTACTCCCAGCTAGGAGGCTAAAGACCCGCTACCGGAATGCCTCAGGCGCTGCAATACTGCCTGGATGACGGGGATCCGCCTCGCCCTTGCCAACCTCAAGCCTGGCACGGGCAAGACAACATCGGCGGTCTGGCTAGCGCACGTTTTCGCGGAGGCCGGGAACAGTGTGCTGCTCGTGGACGCGGACCCTTCGGGCAGCGCCCTGGAGTGGTCAGACCTCGCGGCCATGTACCCGGGAATCGCCCCGCAGGCGGCGTTCCCGTTCCGGATCGTGGCGCTGCCCTCCCGGGAGCTGCACCGCCGCGTGCCGGAGATCGCCAAGGCCGACGACGTGGTCATCATCGACGCGCCACAACTCGAGGACCATGTGGGCATCGCCCGGTCGGCGCTGCGCTGCGCCGACCTGATCCTGATCCCGTGCGCGCCGAGCCCGATCGAGATCAACCGCACGTCGCCCATGCGTGAGGAGATCAATGACATCGGCGCGGTCCGGGACCGGCCGGCCCGTTCGGCCGTGCTGCTGAACCGCTGTGTCACCCGTGCGACGTCCACGGACGCCGCCCGGGAGGCGCTGCACGGGCTGGGCTACGACGTGCTCGGCACGGCGGTGCCGCGGCTCGAGGTCTACGCCCAGAGCTTCGGCATGCCGATCCCGGGCAACGGCCGCGAGGTCTGGCGCCACGTGGCGCACGACCTCATCACGCTGTGCTCCCCGCTGTGCTCGGTGCGCGGCGCATGACGTCTCAGCGGGAGCAGCGGAAGGCCCAGATGGCCGCCGCCGCCGCGAGGCGCAGCGAGCCCGATCACCTCCCGGCCGGGCGGACAGCGATCCGGTCCAAGCCGGTCCGGATCACCCTGGACCTGAGCCCGGAGCTGTACCGGGAGCTCACCCAGTGGGTTGACTCGGCCGCGGTCACGCTCGACGTCCCCCGGGTCGCGCTCGCCGACGCCATGCGCGCGATGATCCGGGTCGCGACCGAGAACCCGGACGAGGTCCTCGAGCGCCTGCGCACCGAGCGCGGGCGCTGACCCCGCTGATCCGCTCGCCCCGCCGATCCGCTGATCCAGCGGTCCGGGCTGATCCGCTGATCCGCCGGCTCCCGGCTCAGACAGCCACCGGGAGCTCGCTGGCGCAGTACTTGCACTTGGTCGCGTCGGCCGGCACGTCGTCTGACTTGCACTCCGGGCAGGTCCGCACCGACGGCGGGTCGCCGAACACCGTGGTGCCCTTGCGCTTCATGTAAGCGCGGTAAGGCACCACGATCAGGAAATAGATCACGGCCATGAAAATGATGAAGTAGATGAGCGCGGAGATGAAGGCGCCAAGATCGATCCGCTGATGATTGATGGTCCAGCCGAGCCCCTTCCCCGCGCCGCCGCCGCCGGCCGCGTTGACCAGCGGCGTGATGATGTTGGTGGTGAAAGCCAGGATCAGGGTGCTGAAAGCCAGCGCGATGACAAGTCCGACGGCTATCACGATCAAATCGCCCTGCATCAGGAAATTACGGAACCCCTTGAGCATTGTTAGCTCCCCCCGCACCGGTTGCCGATTGTTACGGTCCCCCGCACCGGTGCCCACTGTGACGGAACGATACTTGTTCACCCCAGCGAGCCGCGGGAGGCGCAGCCCATCCCCCACCCCCGCCGCCCGCACAACCGCCCGCGCCGTTGCGACGACCACTTGAAACCAAGCCCGTTAGACCGGGCCCATCAGTACATCGATGCTTCCGCCTTCGGGCGGCGGGCCACATGCCGAGGCACAATGTCTCGATGGCCGAACTGACCGCGGACCTGTTCCTCAGCCTCGACGGGTTCGCCGCTGGCGTCGACGTCGGCCCGTTCTTCGGCTACGGCGGCCCGGAACTCGACGGCTGGGTGCGCGGCCAGCTCGGCCGGCCGCATGTCGTCGTCATGGGCCGGGTCACGTACGAGGCGATGGCGCAGATCTCGTCATCGGCCACCGACGAGATCAGCACGCGGATGAACGAGACGCCAAAGGCGGTGTTCTCGAACACCCTCACTGAGCCCCTGGCCTGGCAGAACACCCGCCTGATCCGCGGCGACCTCGGTGACGGCATGCGCGCGCTGAAGCGCAATTCCCCTCACCCGCTCCGCTCGATCGGCAGCCTCACCCTGGTACGCAGCCTGCTCGATCTCGGCCTGGTCGACCGCCTCCGGGTCGCCCTCTTCCCGCTGGTGCTCGGCGACGCCGGCTTCGAGCCCGCCTTCGCCGGCTACCACCGCGCCGACCTTCAGCTGACCGGCACCCGCGTCCTCGACTCGAGGATCATCATGCTCGACTACCACCCAAGCCCACCGGCCATGTGACGGCAACCGCCGACAGCGAAGGTCGAGCGTCGAAGTTGATCTAGCCGCTACAGACGGAGTTGGCTCGTCTACGGCGCTCCCGAGGCCCTGTCAATCTCATGGGACTGGTTGCAGCTCGACGGCGACGTGGCCTACGGCTTCGATGCGGCCCCGCGGGATCGCAACGAGGAAACATGGATTCTCCGTTGCCGACGGAACAAGCCTATTTCCCGAAACTTTCTGCCGAGTCTAGACCGCTCGCGGGCGCGACGTCTCCAGGATCCAGCCATCTCCGTTGGCAGCGGAACTAGACTGTTACCCGAACAAGGGGGCTTTAGTGGATCATGGTTCAGGCAATTTGCCGCTGGATCTGGGACCAATGGAGCGGGAAGTCGACCTGCTCTGGCGAGCTGTCAACCTGCACATCTGGCAATAGTTGGAATCCATCGTGCGGGCGGGTGGCTAGTACCACTCTGGCCGGGAAAGCATCGAGGCAGGTATTGGGGGCTTCGTCAACTAGATTCGAGGCCTCGCGGTTTCTCGCACCCCTCCATACCCCGTCTGGGAGCCTACCGAGGCGTTACTGCGCTGACCAGATCCCATGCGCTACGGAGGAGGCCCGGCCGCTCGGACGTCCGGGAGCGGGTGACGGCGGCTAGCATGGGTGACCGAGAGCGGGGCGTGGTCTAGCCGGGGCAGGACGTGGCGAGCGAACAGGTCGCCCTCGGCGGCGTGCGGGTAGCCGGACAGGATGAACGCCTCCATGCCCAGGTCCGCGTACGCCTGCAGCTTGGCCAGCACCTGGTCCGGGTCGCCGACGATCGCCGCGCCGGCGCCGGAGCGCGCCCGGCCGATCCCGGTCCACAGGTTCGGCTCGGCGTAGCCCTCGTCGTCCGCCGTGTCGCGCAGCTCGTTCTGCCGCAAGGTCCCGGCCGAGGTGGTGTCCAGCGACCGTCGGCGGATGAGCTCGCCGGTCTCGGGGTCCAGCCGCGAGATCAGCCGCCGCGCCGCGGCGCGCGCCTCGTACTCGGTGGCCCGCACGATCACGTGCGACCGGTAGCCGAACCGAAGCTCGCGCCCGTGCCGGGCCGCCCGCGCCCGCATGTCGGCGATCACCGCCGCGACGCCATCGAGGGTGTCCGGCCACATCAGGAACACGTCGGCGGCCTGCGCGGCGACCTCGCGCGCCGCGTCGGACAGGCCGCCGAAGTAGAACGGCGGGCAGCCGCCGGCCGGGCGCAGCCGCGGCGGGTCCAGGTCGAGGTTCACGAACTCGCCGTGATGCGACACGTGCTTGCCGTCCAGCAGGTCGCGCAGCACGTGCATGATCTCGAGCGTGCGGCGGTACCGGGGCGCGGACTCCAGCGTCTCGCCGGGCAGGTCGGAGGAGATGATGTTGATCGTGAGCCGGCCGTCCAGCATCTGGTCGATGGTCGCGAGCTGCCGCGCGAGCTGCGGCGGCCACATCTCGCCCATCCGCACCGCGACCAGGAGCCGCATCCGGCGCAGCAGCGGCGCGATCCCGGCGGCGAACGCGATCGAGTCGATGCCCATGGCGTAGCCCGACGGCAGCAGCAGGTTGTCGTAGCCGGCCTCCTCCGCCGCGAGCGCGATGCCCCGGCAGTGCTCCCAGCTGGACTGCAGCGCGGCGTCCGGCACGCCGAGGAATTCGTAGTCGTCGTCGCAGAGCGCGGCGAACCATGACACCTCACAGCTCATGCGTCACGGCTCCCCGAAATACCTCGGGTTGGCGACGGCGAGCCGGGCCGCGACGCCAGCCGCGAGGCCGTCGGGGCCGGCGGGACCGGCCAGCCCGCCGGGACCGGCGTCGGCGCCCGGCGGCACGGCGCCCGGCTCGAGCTCGCGGGCCACCACACCGAGCACGTTCGCCGCGACCCGGGCGTGAAACGCGAGCTGCCCATCGGTCGCGGGCATGACCTGATCGGTGAGGAACTCGCGGACCGCGCCGAGCAACTCGCTCGCGGTCGGCCGCCCGAACGGCGCCGGGTCCGCCCGGGGCTCCCCCGAAAGCAGCGGCCGCCGGGCAGCGGCCCGCGCAGCGGCCTCGGGCTCGAGCAGCAGGAGCAGGTCCCACTCCTGCTCGCACACGCGCCTCCCGATCGCGGCCAGCTCGACGGAGCGGTGCGCGCCGGACAGGTGCGCCTGCGCCTGCGACACGCACATCAGGCCCCAGCGCAGCGTGCCGAGAACCTCCCACCAGCGCAGCTCGCCCAGGCCGATGCTGGCGCCGCCCGCTGCCCGGTACGCGGCCAGCAGCTCCTCGCGGGTACCCAGGCCAGCGGCAGGTGCCGAGGACCCGAATCGCCAGGCCTTGACGCACAGCCAGCCGAGGTCCTCGGCCGGGCTGCCGGTGTGCACGAGCTCCCAGTCGATGACCGCGCGCAGGCCGTCCGGGCCGACGATCAGGTTGCCGAGCCGCAGGTCGCCGTGCACGAGCACCGGCCCACGGGCCGGCGGCGGCTGCGCCTCGAGCCAGCGCAGGGCCAGCTCGAAGACCGGGCTGACCGGCCCAAAGGCGGCGAGCAGCTCGCGCAGCTCGCCGAGCGGATCCGGAGCCGGCGCCGGAAAGTCGTCGGTCACCTCCAGCGCATGCAGGCCGGCGGCGAACCGCCCGAGCTGGCCGATGAGCGCTCCCCGCGCCCGGCGGTAGGCGTCGTCGCGCAGGATCCGGCGGGCGATCGTCTCGCCCGCCACCCGCCGCATGACCAGGCCAGCCGATTCCCACAGCTCCGGGCCGTCGGTCCACATCAGCACCTCGGGCGCGGCCAGCCCGGCCACCCCGGCCGCGGTAATGGCCAGCGCTTCCCGGCCCATTGCCCCCGGCTCGCTGGGCCGGCCCAGCGGGTCGCGGCGCAGCACAAGCTCCGTGGCCGATCCGTCGGGGCGGATGGCATCGAATGCCCAGGTCTCGCGCGATGCCCCGCCAGACAGCCGGGTCATGCCCGTGATCGCGACCGGGCCCAGGCGGTCATGCAGCGCGTCGGCAAGCTTGGCTGCATCCATGACTACTCCTCCACGCCCTTGGGGGCGCGCTGGTGCATGTAGCCGAACATGTACCCCGCCACGCGGCGCATCTGGATCTCCTCGGTTCCCTCGGTGATGCGGTACCTGCGGTGGTGCCGGTAGATGTGCTCGAACGGCTTGTGCCGCGAGTAGCCGAGGCCCCCGTGCACCTGCATCGCCCGGTCGGCGGCCTCGCAGCACAGCCGGTTGGCCCAGTAGTTGCACATCGACACCTTGTCGGAGGCGGAGAACGCGCCGTAGGTGTCCATCTGCCAGGCGGTCTTGTGGATGAGCGCGCGCAGCATCTCGCACTGGGTCTGGAGCTCGACGAGCGGGAACTGGATCGCCTGGTTGGCCGCGAGCGGCTTGCCGAACGGCTTGCGCTCCCGCGCGTACGCCACCGACTCGTTGACACAGTACTGGGCGGCCCCGAGGCTGGAGGCGGCCTGCCGGATCCGGTTCTCGTTGAAGAAGTGCTGTACCACCTGCAGGCCGCGGCCCTCGCCGCCGAAGACCGCGGCCGCCGGCACCCGGACGTCACGCAGGCTGATCCGGGCGTGGTCGGTCGGCATGTTGAACGTCCACAGGTACTCCTCGACGGTGAAGCCAGCCGAGGTCAGCGGCGTCAGGAACGCGGTGATCCCGTTGGCGTCGCCGGGCCGCCCGCTGGTGCGCGCGAAGATCAGGTCGTGCGAGGCGGCGTGCACGCCGGTGTTCCAGGTCTTCTCCCCGTTGATTACCCAGACTTCCTCGTCAGCCCGCGCAGCGGTGGTCTCCATGAACGTGGCGTCCGACCCGTGCGCCGGCTCGGTGATGCCGAACCCGAAGCCCTTCCGCCCGGCAGCCAGATCCTCGGCCCATTCGGCGCGTTGCTCCGGAGATCCGTAGTGGATCATCAGCAGCAGGCCGACGTTGTTGCCGACGATCATGTGCTCGTTCTGCAGGTCGCAGTGCAGCCCGAGGCCCTTGCCGGCCAGGTGCTCCCTGATGACGGCCATGCCCAGGTTCGTGCCGTCCCGGCCGCCATACTCGGCCGGGAACGCGTACCGGTAGTGCCCGGCCGCGTCGGCCCGCCGCCGCGCCTCCGCCAGCAGTTCCTCCCACTGCCGGTTCGGCAGGCCGCCGCGGTCCCAGTCGGTGCGCGCGTCCTCGCGCCGGTAGTCGAAGAACCGGATGTTGTCGTCCTGCCGCTCCAGCGGCCGGATCTCCCGCTCGATGAAGTCGTCGAGCTCGCCGAGGTAGCCTGCCAGGTCCGCCGGGATCTCGAAATCCAACGATTCCTCCCCTCGGCCGCCCTCGGCCTGCCAGACCGAGGTTAGCGGCCGGTCCCGCCGAAGGCCCTGGGCCTGTTTCGTCGGTCTATACCCGATTCGCCCGGGAACCTCGCGTGTGGCTGCCTGTGCCATACCGGGTAGGGCTTCGCTGAGCATGCGCTTCCGCATCGCATCCAGACGGGGATGAACGGGGAGGATACGCGATGAGCAGCGGCTTTTATGGCCCCGAGGGCTTCGGCTCCAGCCCGTTCGACGAGTTCCTGGCGCGCCTGTACGGCGGCGGCAGCGGACAGCCGCGCCCGGCGCACCGGGTGGACATCATGCGGCTGATGAGCGGGCCGGCCCGGGAACTGCTGGGCGCGGCCGCGGCGCACGCCTCCCAGCAGGGCGACGCGGACCTGGGCACCAAGCACCTGCTGTGGGCGGCGGCCGATCTCGAGCCCACGCGGCAGCTGCTGCTGCGGGCAGGGGCCGATCCCGTGGCACTCACCCGGGCCGCCGACGGGCAGGAACGCGGTGCCCCGGGCCGCAGCGGCCACGCAAGCGCCAGCCGGGAAGCGGCAGGAGGCGGGCCGTCGCAGCTCACCCCGCCGCAGCTCACACCGGGCGCGAAGCGGGCGCTGCTCGACGCGCACCAGATATCCCGGTCGCTCGGGTCCACGTACATCGGGCCCGAGCACATCCTGTTCGCGCTGGCGGTGAACCCGGAATCCGGGGCCGGCCGGATACTGTCCGGGGCCCGGGTCACCCCGGACGTGCTCCGGGGGGCGCTGCTCGCGCAGGGGGTGCCGCCCGCGCCGGGCGGTACGCGCGACGGCGGCCGCTCGGCCACGCCCGCGCTCGACGAGTTCGGCCGTGACCTGACCGCCCTGGCCATCCAGGGCCGGATCGACCCGGTGATCGGGCGGGACGAGGAGATCGATCAGACCGTGGAGGTGCTGTCGCGGCGCACCAAGAACAACCCGGTGCTGATCGGGGAGGCCGGGGTGGGCAAGACCGCGATCGTCGAGGGCATCGCGCAGCGTGTGGTGGACGACGACGTCCCGCAGACGCTGGCCGGCAGCCGCGTCGTCCAGCTCGAGCTGTCCGGCGTGCTCGCCGGCACCCGCTACCGTGGCGACTTCGAGGAGCGGGTGAAGCGGATCATCGACGAGATCCGCGAGCACGGCAGCGAGCTGATCGTGTTCATCGACGAACTGCACACGATCGTCGGCGCCGGGGCGGGCAGCGAGGGCGGGATGGACGCGGGCAACATGCTCAAGCCGGCCCTCGCCCGCGGCGAGCTGCACGTGATCGGCGCGACGACGCTGGACGAGTACCGCAAGAACATCGAGCGGGACGCGGCGCTCGCCCGCAGGTTCCAGCCGGTCCTGGTGTCGGAGCCGGCCGTCGACGCTGCGATCGGGATCCTGCGCGGGCTGCGGGACCGCTACGAGGCCCACCATCAGGTCCGCTACTGCGACGAGGCGCTGGTCGCCGCCGTTGAGCTCTCCGACCGGTACATCACCGACCGCTTCCTGCCGGACAAGGCGATCGACCTCATCGATCAGGCCGGCGCCCGGGTCCGGCTGCGCACCGGGACGCCCCGCGCCGAGCTGCGCAACCTGGAGCGGCGGGCCGACGAGCTGCAGCGGGACAAGGATCAGGCGGTGGCCAGCGAGCAGTACGAGCGCGCATCCCAGCTGCGGGACGAGGTCGGCGAGATCCGGCAGCAGATAGAGCGGATGGAGCGGCTGCACCGGCCCGCCGCCGAGCAGGCCGAGGTTCCCGAGGTCGGCGCCGCCGACATCGCCGAGGTGGTGTCGCGTGTCACCGGCATCCCGGTGCACCAGCTCACCGAGGAGGAGAAGGAGCGGCTGCTGCGCCTGGAGCAGCACCTGCACGGGCGGGTTGTCGGCCAGGACGAGGCCGTCCTGGCCGTGGCCGAGGCGGTCCGCCGGTCCCGCGCCGGGCTCGGCGACCCGCAGCGCCCGGTGGGCAGCTTCCTGTTCCTCGGCCCGACCGGCGTGGGCAAGACCGAGCTGGCCAGGGCCCTGGCCGAGGCGCTGTTCGGCGCGGACAGCCGGATGATCCGGCTGGACATGAGCGAGTTCGCCGAACGGCACACGGTGAGCCGGCTCGTCGGCGCGCCGCCCGGCTACGTGGGCTATGAGGAGGCCGGCCAGCTCACCGAGGCGGTCCGGCGGCGGCCGTACTCGGTGGTGCTGCTCGACGAGATCGAGAAGGCAAACCCGGAGGTATTCAACGTCCTGCTGCAGATCCTCGACGACGGCCGGCTCACCGACGGTCAGGGCAGGACCGTGGACTTCAAGAACACGGTCCTGATCATGACCAGCAACCTGGGCTCGGACGTGATCACCCGGCGCGGCAGTGCGCTCGGCTTTGCCGGGCCGGCGGCCAGCTCCGACTCCGGGCAGCAGGACGCCGTGGCGGACCAGCTCATGCGGCGGCTGCGGGAGTCGTTCCGGCCCGAGTTCCTGAACCGGATCGACGAGATCATCGTCTTCCGCCAGCTCGACAAGACCGAGCTGCGCCAGGTCACGGAGCTGCTGCTGGAGGAGACCCGGCGGCGGCTGCACGCCCAGGACGTGATCGTGGAGTTCACCCCTCCGGCGGTGGACTGGATCGCCGGGCACGGCTACCAGCCCGAGTTCGGCGCCCGGCCGATGCGGCGCACGATCCAGCGCGAGGTGGACAACCGGCTCTCCCGGATGCTGCTGGACGGGCAGATCCGGGCCGGCCAGGACGTCACCGTCGAGGTCGGGGGCGGCCGCCTGGTCTTCAGTCCCAGCGAGCGCCAGACTCGTGGTGTGCCGTCGCAGGAAGGGCCGGACCTGACATGAGCCCGATCCTCATGGTGTTCGTCCGCATCCAGGGCATGACCTGCGTGGATCTGGGCGGGCTGGCCGACCTCGGCTGAACGAGCGCCCGGTGCCGGGAGGTCACCCTTCGGTGACAGGTGTGTGGCAATATCTTCCGTATCGGCAGCTTCATTCGTAACATTTCGCCATGTTCCGTCCGTCAGCCTCGAGCAAGGTCCCAGCCAGCCTCCAGCGAAACCGCCACGCGCGCGCGGGCACAGCCGGCCTCGCGCTGGTCGTGGCGGCAGCACTCGCCGCAGGGTGCGGCTCCTCCGGCTCCTCCGGATCCGCGACCAGCGGCCAGACACTGAAGATCATCACCTGGGTCAATCCGCCCGCGGTCAAGGCCCTGCAGCAGATCGACGCCGAGTTCGAGAAGGCCAACCCGGGCGTGAAGGTCGACCTCGGCACCGCGGAGAACGTCAACGGGCCGTACAAGACTCTGCTGCAGCAGACCGTGGACGCCACGAGCGCCGATATCGTCACGAACGTCCAGCAGATGCAGCCGCTCCCGCTCAAGGTGACGTCCACGAACACGACGTACTGGCAGACGTACACGCTGCACGGCGTGTTCGCGCCGCTGAACGGGCAGCCGTTCCTGAAGGACTACAAGAGCGGCGCCCTGGCGGCGGAGACGTACCAGGGCAAGATCTACGGCGTCGTCAGCGGTGAGTACCAGGAAGGCGTCTTCTACAACAAGAAGATCTTCGCTCAGTACCACCTCTCGGCGCCGTCCACCTACGCCCAGTTCCTGACCGTGCTGAAGACGCTGAAGTCGCATGGCGTCACGCCGATGTGGCTGGGCCTCGGCGCGGTCGGCCCGATCTACCTGCAGTTCCTCTACTACAACCTGATCGACAGCGTCTGGCAGCCGTCCGTGTCCGGCAGCCTGGCCACCGACCTGGAGAACGGGTCGGTCAAGTGGACCAGCCCCGCCTTCACCCAGGCGATGAACGAGGAAAAGACGCTCGCCCAGTACCTCGAGCCCGGCTACCAGGGTGAGGCGTGGCAGGGCATGCCGGGAGCATTCGCCAACGGCAAGGCCGCGATGCTGCTGGACGGATCGTGGGACCTGGCCTCGGTGCAGGCGGCCAACCCGTCAACCCAGGTCGGCTTCTTCCCGCTGCCGGGGAGCAACACCGCGGCCAACAACCGCAGCGAACTGCAGAACGACCTCACGTTCTCGGTGCTCAACGGCTCACCGCACAAGGCCCTGGCGATGAAGTGGCTGGCCTTCTTCTCGCAGCCGAACATCTACAAGCAGTACGTGGACATCACCGGCATCTCCTCCAGCCAGAACAGCGGAACGTTCAGCAGCTTCTCTTCCCAGGTCCTCGGCAGCTGGTTCGGCAAGGGTGACTACTACACCAGCTACTACCCGGTGCTGTCCGACACCGACAGCTACTGGGACCAGCCCGCCAACTGGCCGACGCTGCAGCAGGACGTGATCTCGGGCACGAAGACGCCGGCCCAGGTCGAGCAGCTGTACCAGAGCGGCTGGTCGACGTCGTGACGGCCGCCGGCCGCCGGCCGTGACGCGCTCGCGCCGCGCGCCGCGACCGGCGCGGCTGCTGTCGCGGGGATCCCGGATCATCATGTGGTCCGGGATCCTGCTGGCCCTGGCGGTGTACGCGCTGTTCGGGCTCGTGCCGGCCGTGGTCAACACGGTGGTCTCGTTCACCGACTACGCCCTGTACCCGGGCGCTCCGGTGAACTTCACCGGGTGGTCGAACTACACCAGCATGTTCACGTCGGAGCGCCCCGGGTTCATGCAGGCACTGGTGGCCACCGTGGTGTTCGTGACCGCGGTGACGGTCGCGCAGAACGTGATCGCGCTGGCGGTAGCGCACCGGCTCGTCCGCGACACCCGGTGGAACGGCCTGCTGCGGGTGCTGGTGTTCCTGCCGATCGTGCTCGGCGTCACGATCGTGGGCCTGGTGTGGATCCTCTTCTTCGAGCCCGGCCAGGGCCCGGCCGCCTCGCTGTGGGGCCTGTTCGGCGCGAAGTCTGCGTTCTTCGGGTCGGACTCGCTGGCGATGCCGCTGGTCATCGGGGTTCAGGTATGGCAGAACGTGGGCTTCTCCGCCCTGGTGTTCCTGGGCGGGCTCAACGCGATCAGCCCGGAGATCTACCAGGCGGCCGAGATCGACGGGGTGAGCCGCTGGCGACGGCTGTCCCGGATCACGTTCCCGCTGCTGGCGCCCGCGGTGACGGTCAACCTGCTGCTCGCCGTCGTCGGGTCGTTCACCACCTACAACTTGATCTACGTGCTGACCGCCGGGCAGCACGGCACGATGACGCTCGGCATGCTGTCGTTCACGGCGGCCTTCACCGACGCGAACCTGGGTTACGGCGCCGCCCTGGGCACCGTGCTGTTCCTGATGACGTTCATCGTGGCGCTGCCGCTGATGATGTACCTGCGGCACCGGGAAGCGCGGCTGCTGTCATGACGGCCACATCCGTGCGGCCCGCCAGCCGGCGCCCGGAGACCACGCAGCAACGGCGGCAGGCGGCGCTGCTGCACCGGACGCGGTTCTGGGCCCGGCTGGTGACCGGGCTGCTCATCGCCCTGGTGTTCCTGGCCCCGGTGCTGTACGTGGTGATGATCTCGTTCGAGACCCCCACGCACTTCCTGACGCACCCGATGTCCCCGCCCACCAGCGCCGATCTGAGCAACTTCTCCCAGGCCTGGACCGGCGCCGACCTGGCGACCGAGCTCATCAACACGGTGATCTACTCGGTGGCGGCCGCCGCGCTGTCGACGGCCCTGGCGCTGCTGATCGCGTTCCCGCTGGCACGCCGGCTTGTCCGCGGGCACCGCCAGCTGTACACGCTGCTGGTCGTCGGCATGTTCCTGCCGCTGGCCTACATCCCGCTGTTCATCGAGGCCCGGATGCTGCATCTGTACAACAACGTGCCGGGCTACATCATCCTGCACGTCGGGTTCGGGCCCAACCTGCCGCTGGGCGTCATCTTGATCTACGCGTTCGTCCAGGCCGTCCCGCGGGAACTGGACGAGTCCGCGTGGGTCGACGGCACCGGGTACCTGACCTACCTCCTGCGGGTGATCGTCCCGCTCACCCGGCCGGCCCTGCTGATCAGCTTCCTGTACGCGATGCTCCAGGTGTGGAACGACATCATCGGCCCGGTCGTGCTGCTGGCCGGGACCAGCGCCAACCTGTTCCCGATCACCCGGGGCATCTACAACTTCTATGGGCTGAACGAGAGCGACTACGTGATCTTCGCGGCGGCGGTCACGATCGCCAGCCTGCCCCTGGTGATCGTGTTCGCCGGCACCCAGCGCCAGCTCGTGCGCGCCGCGATCGCGGGCTCGGTCAAGGGTTAGCCGCCCCACCCCAACGACCTCTGTACGGGTTTGGCGTCCCACCCCCACGACCTCTGTGCGGATCTAGTGCCCCTGGTGGGGCACCTATCCCGCACGGATGGCTCTGGAAGGTCCGGATTAGAGTTCGCCGACGGCGCGGCCGAAGCGTTGATGGGCCGCTTCCGGCCGCCACACGCTGGCCGGCAGCCAGGAAGATCTGGAGCCGTGGGCCCCAGTTGTGGTCCGTGGAGCGCTCGCTGTCGAAGCCCAGCACCTCCGATCCCCAGCCCAGCAGCGCCGACGAGTAAGCCAGGCCGGGATAGGCGTTGTCGAGGACGGGGCGCACGACCTCGGTGAAGTAATCGCCCGCGAGCTGAAGCCCGGGGATGAACGCTGCGGCCATGGCGATGATCTTGCGGCGCCCCGCCCTCCGGGTCATCCGGATTTCCCCGCCGGCCGTGCCGTCGAAGGCGTCGACGATGCCGGCCCGGAAGTCGCTGCGCCGGAACTCGCCGTCGGTGAAGACGTCGATGCCGGCGTCCTTCTGCGCGAGTGCTTCCTAAGATGAGCAGCGCCGCACCTGGCAATACGGTGTGGCGTGCACGGCTGACAGGGAGCTGCGTGAGGAAGCCAACCGACGGCGCGATCGGCGTCGCATCGCCGGGCGCGGGGGGCCCGGCCGGGGCCGCTGTGCTCGAGACGGCCGCGGTCCGGTTCGCATGGTGACACGCTCCGGCCCGAGGTACCCCGTTGGCATCGTCGGGGCGGGCCTGATCGGGCTGGCCGTCGCCCGGCAGCTCGCCGAGGCCGGGGTTCCCGTGGTCGTGTTCGAGAAGGAGGCGTCGGTCGCGCGGCACCAGTCCGGCCACAACTCCGGGGTGGTCCACGCCGGGATCTACTACCTGCCCGGCTCGGCCAAGGCGACGCTGTGCCGGCGGGGCGTCGCGTTGCTGAATGCTTACTGCTCCGAGCGTGGCCTGCCGTGGGACGCACGCGGGAAACTGGTGATCGCCCGGGACGAGGCCGAGATCGGACGGCTGCGGGAACTCGAGCGCCGCGCGATCGCCAACGGCGTCCCCGGCGTGGCATGGCTGGACGGCCCCGCGATCAGGGAACTCGAGCCCGACGTCGCCGGGCGCGCCGCGCTGTTCTCGCCGACCACCGCGATCGTCGACTACCCGGCGATCGCGCGCTCGTTCGCCGACGACGTGGGCCGCCACGGCGGGCAGGTGCTGACCGGCACCCCGGTGTCCGGGGTGCGCCGCGACGGCGAGGCTGTCGAGGTCGTCACGGCGGGACGGGTGCACCGGCTGTCCCGGCTGGTCATCTGCGCCGGGCTGCAGGCGGACCTGCTGGCCGCCGCGGCCGGGGACGAGCCAGCCCCGGAGATCGTCCCGTTCCGGGGGGAGTACCTGAGACTGCGCCCGCACGCGCGCGCCCGCGTCCGGCACCTTATCTATCCGGTCCCGGATCCCGCGTACCCGTTCCTGGGGGTACACCTGACCCCGCGCATCGACGGGGAGGCGGATCTCGGGCCCAACGCGGTGCTCGCCCTGGCCCGGGAGGGCTACCGGCGCCAGGACGTGACCTGGGACCAGCTCTCCCGCCTCGCCCGGTCGGCGGCGTTCCGCAGGCTGGCGCGGCGCAACTGGCGTGCGGGCGTGCACGAGATGCACGGGTCGCTGTCGCGGCGCGCGTACCTCGCCGAGGCCCGCAGCTACCTGCCGTGGCTGGAACCCGGCGACGTGATGCCCGCGCCGGCCGGGATACCCGGGGTGCGCGCCCAGGCCGTCGATCCCGACGGGTCGCTCGTCGACGACTTCCGGATCAACCGGATCGGCCCGGTGACCACCGTCCGGAACGCACCCTCACCTGCGGCGACGGCGTCGCTGGCGATCGCCGAGCACATCGTCGGAGGGCTTTCGCTCTCGATTGGCACAGGAAGGTAGGCGCGATCGTCGCCTTCTCCACCCGCTATCCCAAGATCCGGATCCGGATCCGGTTCGAGGTGCGCGGGATGTCGGAGCGCGCCTGCGACTTCCTCGGCCAGGGCGGTTACCTCCGTCCCGGACCGCCCAGGGCGGCGGGGCCGGTTCGCCCGCTCAGCCCGCAGATCTCCCGCCATAACGGGGCTTTGCAAGCCATCGCATGATAAGTATACTTCGTACTTTAGACAAGGAGACGCGAGATGGACGTAGGCGCATCGGAGTTCCGGACGCGTTGAGCAGGAGTTGGAGCTCATAGATGACCTTGCCCCCGAGTCAGGTCGCGACGACGTACCTCAGCGCGCAGGAGGACGCGTATCGCAAGCTCCGCACCTGGATCGTGCACGGTCCGCTGCAGCCG
>JASHQP010000184.1 GCA_030039095.1 Streptosporangiaceae bacterium | reverse complement strand
GCATCCCGCCGAAACCAGCGCCCGCGCCACGGCCGCGGCAGGCCGTAACCCCGCGGCCACGCCAGCCCGCCGCGCCACGGCGCGCCAGGCCGGTTAGCTGGAAGGCCGTCGCCTGGGTGGTGGGCGTCATCGTTGTGACGCCCGGACTGGCCGTCGCCTTCTTCGACACGTACTACGGCAGCTTCGTCATCCTTCTGCTGGCAGGTTTCATCGCGTCGGGACTAGTCGGCTCACCCATGACACCCGGAGCTGACCGGCACAGAATGTTCTGACAGGGGCTGTGCAGCTGCCCGGCAAGCCGGGCCAGGCAAGGCATCCAGCCCGTTCCTTCTGGGACGACGTGGCCACTGCCCTTTATCGCGTGTAGCCGTGCAGCGGGTTGGCGCCGGTCGTCGCGCCGTTGACGCCATAGAAAGCAATGACGGCGGCCAGGGCCAGCCGCTTGTTGCCATCCACCAGGGCATGGTTTCTTGCCAGTGAATGGAGCATGGTATCACTCCTGATACCAGCCATCCTGTCCAGTGACCCGCCATCCACGCCGGCTGGGCAGGCAGATTGAGCTAGGCGAGCGGGACCCGCGCTGTCATGGGCGGCCCACCTGGCGGCCGAAGACGAACTTCTCGGTGGGCTGCGTCGGCAGAGTGGTGGTCCCGTCGTGCGCTGAGCCTGCCTCGTTGGTCACCGCCGGGATCGCGAAGTACTGGAAGGTGATCGTGGTTTCCCCGGGGTGATGGCCGGGATCGACGTCGAAGATCGAGTAGCCATAGGCGTCGGTCGCGTTGATCGCGGCGGACCAGGGTGCGTCCTCGACCGAGTCGGCGCCGTTCTTCGAGAATCCGGTTGCCTCGGAGCCGACGACGGCGTTTCGGGTCGTGATGACCTTGGCCTGGGGCTCGTCGTCCGTGGTATCTGTGCCGTACTCGTTGGTCGGGCCGTTGGTGCCGCCGCCGCCGAGGACCAGGTAGACCGTGCCTTCGGCGGTGTTCCACGCCGGGATGCCGTTGTGCTCATAGGGCTCGGTGGTCACGACCGAAGGACGCCGGGTGTCGACCTTCTCGCCGGCGGTCTGGCCCGGGTTCGGGGCGACCACGGTGCCGAGGTCGCCGGGTTCGTAGCCGCGGACCGGGTAGGTCCGCTCGTAGTCGTGCTCGTGGCCGTGGAGCACCAGGTCGACCTCGTAGTTGTCGAACAGCGGCAGCCAGGCCTGGCGGATGCCGAGGTCCGAGCCGTTGCCGGACACAGACGTGGACATGGGGACCTGGTGCATGAACACCACGATCATGTCCACGGAACGGTCGCGCCTGGCCCCGGCGAGCGTTGCCTCCAGCCACAGGGTCTGGAGGTTCGGCGTGCCGCCGGAGAAGTCGGGCACCAGGGAGTTGTTCGCCTCGTCGAGCTCGAGGTCCCCGGTGTAGAAGCGGGTGTAGTTGGTGGTGCCGTTCGGGATCTCGGCGCCGGTGGTGGTGGTCTCGGGCGCCGTGTTCGGTGTGTCTATCACGTAGTTGGCGGCGCCGTCCTGGTAGATAACGTCGTCGGCGTCGAGCGAGATGAACTTCACGGTGCCGACCTGGAAGGCGTAGAAGTTCCCGCGCAGCCGGTTGCCGTCCCAGTTGGTCAGGCCGTTGTCCGGCAGCAGGAACCGGCCCAGGTAATGGCCGAAGCCGTACGGGCCGTTCCAGTGGTTTCCCGCCGCGCCCTGCGCCGCGATCCCGCCGGCCGCCTCGCCCGGCTGGCCGGACAGCGTGTCCACACCGAACTCGCACTCGTGGTTGCCCAGGGCAGGCATCCAGGGCCGGTTGGCTGCGGACCTGGCGACGTTGTTGCCGAAGTCCCGCCATACGCCTGGCGCATTGTCGACGTCCAGGTTGGCGTAGCACAGGTCGCCGTTGAGCAGGTGGAACAGCGGAGGTCCCGCCCCGTCGCCGGGGTTCTCGATGGCGGTCACCGCGTACCAGGAGTTGTCGCAGGACTCGTGCCAGATGTTCCCCGACGTGTTCAGATCCCACGAGGGGGTCGCCAGGTCGCCGAAGCTGGAGAACCTGAACTTCGCGCGGCCAAACGGTGCGGTCAGGAACGAGGCACCCGCCGTGGACGGCGTGGCCGCCCCGTCGCTGATCTGGTAGTAGTACCGCGTTCCCGGCTCGAGCTGGGTGAGCTGGACGTGGTAGAAGTACGTCGTCTGCCCGTTCAGCCCGTCTGTGAAGCTGACCGAGGCGGCCTCCTGATACCGCTGCGTCACGTCGAGCGGCTTCGGATCGGGCAGCTTGATCAGCCGGCCGGGGTTGCCTGCCGTGATCGGCCTGGTCGACACCGCCAGGGTCGGCGCGGGCTGAGGCACCGTGCCGGGGGCATTCCAGGACACCGTGACCTCGCGGGCCGGATCGCTGCCCCAGGTCAGGAGCAGTTGTTCCGGCTCCGTGGTGGTGGGCAGCGGCAGCGTGGTGGTCGGCGGGCCGCTTGGCGGGCCACTGGCAAACGCGCGAGGGGCGCGGACGACCGTCCCGCCCAGGGCCGCCGCAGCGCCCACCCCGGCAGCGCCGATGATGAACCTGCGCCGAGTAAATCCGGTCGTGCCGGCTGATCCGCCCGTGCTCGATTCGCTCATGGCGCGAACGTAGAGAACTCGGGTGAACGGGACATGGACACATGGGACCTGCCCGCCTACTGACGCTCCAATTCGCCGTCGTCACGCGGCCCAGCCGGGCAGTTCGGTGAGAACCTACCGCCCGAACGCGGCCCGGGTCGCGGCTGCGGTGGCACTGAAGTACTCCCGCGGCCGGATGAAGCCCCACTCGTTGAAGGCCTGGCCGTTGGTGACGGCGCGGCGATAACCGAAACAGGCGAGGTAGAGCGTCCGGATGTACATGACCGCCTCGAGCCGGTCGAGTTCCTCGCCGGTCGGCTCGACGTGCCGGCGGTAGGCGCTGACGGCAGCGTCGATGCGCTCCTGGTCCGGCCGGCGAGGATTCCACGAACCCGTGCCCCAGATCAGGTACGCGAAGTCGGCCAGGCGCGGTCCGCGCCCGGACGCCTTCCAGTTGATCGCGACCGGTCCGTGTTCGCTGAGCACGGCGTGGTCGGGGGCGTGGAGCAGATTTCCGTGCAGCAGGCCCTCCGGAAGGCCATGACCGTCGTCGGCGGAGCGCACCTTGTCACGGAGCCGCTCGAATCTCTCGCGCTCGGCCGGAGCGACCTTTGTGTCCACGGCGTCGAGAAACGACAGAGCCGCCAGAAGGTCCTGACGCGGCGTGCCCTCACGGCTCGGATCCTCGCCACTGGCCCCACCCGGGCGGCTCACGGCATCGTCGTACGGCAGTGCGTGCAGCCGTCCGAGCAGCTCGCCCATCATGGCGAACTTCGCGGAACCGTCGGGGAGCCGGGTGCCCTCGACAAAGCGCGTCACCAGGACGGCGCTTGCGTCAAAGTCAGAGACCGCATCGTCGGCTGCCAGGCGCTCCGCGGGATAGTCCTGCCGCTCCAGGAAACGCAGGATCGCGGCGTCGCCCTCGACGCCGGCCCGCGGCCGGGCGGGGGGAAAAGCGCGGGCGACCCACGGTTCGCCGTCATTGCGGTCGACGCGGAACACGTAGGTCTTGTGCACGCTGAGCTTCGTCGCCGCGACCGGGTCAACGCCGTAGCGATCCCGCAGATGAGCCAGGAGCCGCTCGGCAACGGGTTCGTGGTCCATTCGCGCGCTGAGACCCTGGAGGTCCGTCAGCGCTTCGGTGTAGCGCTGCCCCGTCTCCTCGGCGTGGCGCCGGACAGCCTTCTTGAAGCTGGCGTCCCTGGTCATCGGCAAGCCTCCCCATGACACCCTCGTCCCCCAGTGACGCGGTGCTGGAAGGTGGCCTGTGACGCTGACGACCGAGAGGGCGAATCCCCTTCGCCGCTGGAACCCCGACTGGGGCGGATGTTCCACAGCTCGGCGACCGGTCGCCGCCGTGACCAAACTCTTCACGAGGCGACCGGCCTTCGTCAAGCGGTCCCCCCCGGGGGGGAACGTTGACGACGGTGTGTCATTCTGCACCCGCCGGTGTCCGACGACGGGAGCACATATGGATCTGGGCCTGAACGGCAAGCGCGCGGTGATCACGGGAGGAAGCAGGGGCATCGGGTTTGCGATCGCCGAGGCGCTGGCCGCTGAGGGCGTGGCTGTCGGGCTCGTCGCCCGCGGCGCCGACGGCCTGGCAGTGGCCGCGGAGCGCCTGGACGGCCGGGGAGTTC
>JASHQP010000183.1 GCA_030039095.1 Streptosporangiaceae bacterium | reverse complement strand
TTCCACCCGGATTAGCCCACCAGCGCGCGGGTACCAAGGTCACAGCCAGCGGCGACGCGGCTGCCAGGTGGTCGTTGCGCTTCAGCTGGGCGGAATATAACGGGGCTGAGACTCGCTGGGGCGCTGGTCCTGTGGCAGTGCGCCGCGGCGGGGTGGCTCACGGGGGAGAGGTTGGCCGCTATGAAAGCCTTTGTGATGAAGGGAATCGGCGAGGTTGCCTTCATGGACAAGCCCATTCCGACGCCTGGGCCGAACGACGCGATCGTGCAGACGACCAGGGCCCTGATTTGCACTTCGGACTCGCACACCGTCGGCGGCGGCGTCGGGCCGCGGGAGAACCTGACGCTCGGTCACGAGGCGGTCGGCGTCGTGCATGACGTGGGAAGCGAGGTAAAGGTCTTCCAGCCCGGCGACCGGGTCCTGGTCGGCGCCATCACGCCCGACTGGGGTCACCCCGCCGCCCAGGACGGGTACTCATCGCAGTCCGGCGCCGCGCTGGGCGGCTGGAAGTTCTCCAACACCAAGGACGGGGTGTTCGCCGAGTACTTCCACGTGAACGAGGCCGACGCGAACATGGCCAAGATCCCCGACAGCGTGCCCGACGACATGGCGGTGTACTGCGCCGACATGCTGTCTACCGGGTTCATGGGCGCGGAGAACGGCAACATCCCGATCGGCGGGACGGTGGCAGTCCTTGCTCAGGGCCCGGTCGGGCTGATGGCCACGGCCGGCGCCAGGCTGCGCGGAGCCGGCCTGATCATCGGGATCGAATCGGTCCCGGCCCGGCAGGAGCTAGCCCGCACCTATGGGGCCGACGAAATCGTGGATTTCACCCGCGAGGACGTCGTCGAGCGGATCTTCGAGCTGACCGGCGGGGAGGGAGTCGACACCGCGATCGAGGCACTTGGCGCGGACCAGACCTTCCAGGACGCTGTCAAGATCACCAAGCCCGGCGGGACGGTCTCCAACACCGGCTATTTCGGGGAGGGAGAGTTCGTGCGCATTCCCCGGGCCGAGTGGGGAGTCGGGATGGCCGACAAGACGATCGCTACCGGCTTGTGCCCCGGCGGCCGGCTGCGCATGCAGCGGCTGCTGCGCGTGCTGGAGGCACGGCGGGTCGACCCCACCCTGATGACCACCCACACGTTCGCCTTCGACGACATGGAGCGAGCCTTCGAGGTGTCCGACCAGAAGCTCGATAACGTCGTCAAGCCGCTGATCATGTTCTAGCCGATGATCGAGCGACTGGCCATCTTCGGGGCGACAGGTGACCTGACCGCGCGTTACCTGCTGCCAGGGATTGCATCGCTGGTGGCTGCCGGGCGGCTTGACGGCCGGTTCCGGCTGACCGGCGCGGGCCGGGAAGACTGGGGGACCGAGGACTTCCGGCAGTGGGCACATGCGCAGCTGGACCGCCATGCCGCAGGTCTTCCGGCCGGAATCCGGCAGGCGATCGCATCGGCGGCCGAATACCGCGCGGTCGATGTCGCCGACCCGGCCAGTGTCGCCGCCGTCATCGGCGGCGACGGGCCGGTGGCCGCCTACCTCGCGCTGCCGCCCGCGGTCTTCCCGGCGGCCGTGTCGGCGCTGCACGAGGCGGGCATGCCCGACGGCAGCAAGATCGTCCTGGAGAAGCCGTTCGGCGAGGACCTGGACAGCGCGATCGAGCTGAACCGCCTGCTCGCCGAGTTGCTGCCCGAGCAGGCGGTGTTCCGGGTCGACCATTTCCTGGCCATGGCCACGGTGCAGAACGTGCTGGGAACCCGGCTGGCCAACCGCGTGCTGGAGCCCATCTGGAACAGCGCCCACATCTCCGATGTCGAGATCCTCTGGGAGGAGTCACTGGCCCTGGAGGGCCGGGCCGGTTACTACGACGGGGTCGGGGCTCTCAAGGACATGCTGCAGAACCACCTGCTGCAGCTGCTGTGCCTGGTGGCCATGGAACCGCCGGTCAGTCTCGGCGAACGTGACCTGCGCGACCGGAAGGTCGATGTGCTGCGCTCGGTCCGGCCGCTCACCGGCCAGGACGTCGCCTCCCGCACCCGCCGCGGGCGTTACGTTGCGGGCCGGGTCGGCAACCATGCGGTGCCGGCTTATGTCGACGAGCAGGGGGTAGACCCGGCGCACCGGACCGAGACATTCGCCGAGATCGAGCTCGAGCTGGAGAACTGGCGCTGGCCGGGAACTGTCTTCCGGCTCCGTACCGGCAAGGCGCTCCGGCGGGACCGCAAGGAGGTGGTCGTGCACTTCCGCCCGGTGCCGCATTTGCCGCCCGGGCTCAGCGGGGAGGCCATGCCCAACCAGCTGCGCTTCGGGCTCGACCCCGAAGGCCTGTCCCTGGAACTGACCGGCATCGGAGCCAGCGCCCGCACCCTGGCGCCGCACACGATGGCCGCCCAGGTCGAACCGGCCGGGCTGCCCGCCTACGGCCGGCTTCTGCAGGCCGTCCTGAGCGAGGACGCCGCGCTCTCGATCCGCGGCGACGAGGCCGAAGAATCGTGGCGCGTGGTCGCTCCGATGCTGGAGGCGTGGTCCAAGGACATGGTCCCGCTCCTCGAGTACAAGGCCGGCTCAGATGGGCCCGCTCCCCCGCAACACGGCGAGCACAGCCAGTAGTGAATCCGCGGGCCTTGACGGCCGCTGCCGCGGACGTGCTCGTGCGAGCTGGGTCGCGTACCCGGCGCACCCTTCGGCGATCGCGTGACCGGCAAGGTCGACCAGACCAGCCCGGGCACTTACCGTTCCGGCATCTGTCCCGAGTACGGCTGGGTCGCTACGGGATCAGGACGGCGCGCCGGTACGGCGGCTTCCCGCATCGCGACCAGCCCTCCGGGGCTCTGGCCAGAGGCAGCGTCTCGTGGTCGGCCGTGAGCTGCCCGGCCGCGGCGTGCCGGAGTATCTCGGCCAGCGCCTCCGCCTTCTGCTCATGGCTGAGCGCGTTGTTGGTGTAGCCGAGAACCGAAAGAGTGCCGCTGCGCAGCGTCGCGGATCCCAGCGCGGCCAGGGGCGCTGCCGACGAGCCGAGATTGACCAGCCGGCCGTGGGGCGACAGCAGCCGCAGCGCCGCCTCGGCCGGCATTCCCCAGACCGGGTCGAGCACCAGGTCGACGCGCCCGCCGGCCGCTTCGGCCAGCCTCGCGGTGAGCGCGTCGGTGTCGGCCGCGGTGAGGTCGGCGACCGCGTCCGCGCCCAGTTCCGCCGCGCGGGCGCGACCGTGGGCGTCGCGGCATGCGGCGGTGACCCGGCCGGCACCGAGCAGTCGCGCGGCCTGCACGCCCACCTGCCCGACGGTTCCGCTGGCACCGAGCACGAGGACATGCTCGCCGGGCCGCAGGCCGCCGCGCAGGGAAAGCGCCGTCCACGCCGCGATGGCGGACAGGCCCAGCGCCGCCACCAGGTCGTCGCTGACGTGGTCGGACAGCGGCAGGACCGACGACTCCTCGGCGACGCACAGCTCGGCCATCGCGCCGTCGCCCGGCTTCATCCCGGCGTCACAGCTGAACCAGACCCGCTGACCTGCGTGCAGGGTGCCGGCTTCCTCGACGATCCCGACGCCCTGGGCGCCCGGCGCGTACGGCAGCGGCGGCTTGCCGAAGTATGACGTTCCCGAGGCACAGAGCAGGTCGAGCGGGCAGACTGGGGCGGCGGTCACCCGGATGAGTGCCTGCCCGGCGCCACGCCGGGGCGCCGGGTGATCCTGGTACCCGGGCGGCTGGCCGTGACGGTGGACGAGCGCCGCCCGCATGGTTGCGGCCATGCCTCAGGGGGAGGGATCGCTGTCGGCCGTGCCCTTCCACTGGGCCGAGCCCGCGTCCCACTCGGTGTAGGTGTAGGGGTTGTCGAGCACCTTGGTCTCCGGGATCTCCGGGTGCATGCCCTCGGTCCAGGCCTGCGGGCCGAGCTGGCCCCTAAGGTACTCCACGGTCTGCTCGATCACCTGCCGCGCCCTGGCCAGGTCGATGCCGACGAGACGGTGGTCGTACTTCACCACCCGGCCATTGATCACCACCGTGTGGACATCCCCGCGCTGTGCCTGGAACGCGACGTGACCATACGGGTTGAGCAGCGGGAACATGACCGGCGACGCGTCGTTCTTGATCAGGACCAGGTCTGCCTTCTTGCCCGGCTCGATGCTGCCGACGACCGAGTCGAGGCCGAGGGCCCTGGAGCCGCCTCTGGTGGCGAAGCCGACCACGTCCTCGGCGCGCAGGTGGGCGTTGGTGACCGTCTCCTGCTTGCTGTGCGCCTCGAGATGCTCGCGGGAGCGGTCCGCCCCCAGCGTTGCCCGCATGGCCGAGAACAGGTCACCGCTCCACCACACGCTGGTGTCCATCGACAGTGAGACGGGGATGCTGTGCTGGCGCAGCTGCCAGGTGGGCGGGTACCCCTGCCCGGCGCTCTGCTCGCTCTCGGTGGACACCGACGCCGACCCGCCGGTGGCGGCGATCCGGTTGTAGGAGTCGCGGGTGAGCGTCGCCGCGTGCACGTAGATCGTGGACGGGGTCATGAAGCCGCCCTCGTGCATGAGCCTGATGCCGTCGTCGCTGGTCGCGCCCCACACGCCGGCGTGCGTGGTCACCGGCACGCCCAGCTCACGGGCAACCTCGAACGCCGCCTTCTCCGGGAAGGACGGGTCACCGGTCACGTCGAAGGCCATCTGGAAGCCGAGCATGTCGTTCGCGCTGCCGAAACGGCGGCTGACGAACTCGCGGAACTCCGGCGCGGCCGACCACTCCCACGGGCCCTGCTGGATGTTGCCGTAGGCAAGCACGAACCGGCCGGGCACCTCGGTCAGGGCGTCCACCGCCGCGTCGGCGTGCTCCACCGTCTGCAGGCCATGCGACCAGTCGACGGTGGTGGTCACCCCGGCGTCGATCGCCTCGATCGCCGCGAGCAGGTTGCCGGCGTAGATGTCCTGCGGGCGGAACGTCTTGCCCCACTGCAGGTAGTACCAGACGAAGTACTGGGTCAGCGTCCAGTCGGCGCCGTATCCGCGCATGGCCGTCTGCCACATGTGCCGGTGCGTATCGATCATTCCCGGCATGAGGACGCCGCCGGACGCGTCGATCTCGGCCGCTCCCTCTCCCGCGGCCAGGTTCGGCCCTACCGCGGCGATGCGCTCGCCGCTGACCAGGACGTCGGCGCCGTCAAGGACGTGGTGGCCATCGTCCAGGGTCAGCACGGTGGCGTTCCGGAACACCACCGGCCGCCCGGGCGCAAGGTCGGCGGCGGTCACTTCGAGAACCAGCTGACGGCCGGCTTGCCGAGCGGCAGTGCCTTGCCGCCCACGGATTCGACGGCGCCGCTGAGGTAGGCGTAGTACCCGAAGGCCGCGAAGATCAGGACGAACACCCCGCCTGCCCGGTACATCCCGGAGGACGTGCCCATCACCGCGACGGCCAGCAGCGCCACGCCCACGGTGCCGGCGCCCAGGATTATCGAGTAGACCAGCGGGAGCAGCAGGGTGACCAGGAACAGCATGAAGATCGCTGCATCCCAGCCGATCAGGAACTGCCCCAGCGTGTGCGGGATGTCCGCGGGCGGTATGCCGTACCAGTTGTGCGTCAGCCCGAGCACCATCGCCGAGTAGCTCAGCCAGAACCCGGAGAACGTGCCGAGGATCGTCGCGACGAACGTCTGCTGCAGCGAGGCGGCCCAGATCGTGGCGATCACCAGGCCCAGGCCGGTGCCGGCGTAGACGATGGGCTGCACGGTTCCCGGCTGCACCGCCAGCGGCACGTTGCCGAGCAGTGAGATGCCCAGCACCAGGCTGCCGGTCGCGAAGACCATCAGCCCGAGCACCGCGGGATTGCCGGCCAGCTGCGGGGCCTGGACTGATTCGGCCGGCTGGACCTCGTGCGCGCTGCTGTCGGCGGCCTCGGATTGCAGATCTGTCATCGGAGCCTCCCTGTCATGTGGCCGCACCACTACGGCGCCGACCCCGAAGTGAGCGGACTCGGCCCAGACGGCACGACGGCGCGAGAGGAGCGGGCAGCCGGCCGTGACCGCCATGCGGACAAAAGCTCACCTAGCGAACGCGCACAGCATTTCGCTAGCGCGAACCGCTGTCAAGAGGCCGATTTCACCACCCGGAAGCCTCCGTGCAGCCGACGCGCCGGCCACGCTGAAAACGGGCCTGAACGGGAGGCTGCGGCGCAGTCGACGTAGCTGGCGCGCCCTGGTCGGCGGCCGGACTGCTGGCCGCCGGACGGGTATGGTCCGCGGTCGAGCCAACCTGTCCGCGCTGCGGACACATGGACCTCTCGCGCTACAGTCGGTGTCGGCGTCCGTGGTGCCATGTGCGGTACCGGCGCCGGGGAACATGCTGGGGAGAGGAGACACATGGCACGCAGGGACCGCAGCCCGGACTTCATCGAAGCGCTGGCACGCGGCCTCGACGTGATCCGGGTGTTCCGGCCGCAGCAGCCGGTCATGTCCCTGACCGCCGTGGCCGGGGCGGCCGGACTGGCCCGGCCGACGGCGCGCCGCGTGCTGATCACCCTCGAGCAGCTGGGTTACGTGCGCTCTGCCGAGCGCGGCTTCGAATTGACGCCACGCGTGCTGGAGCTTGGCATGTCCTACGTCCTGTCCCGCAACCTCTGGGAGGTCGCCCGGCCGCACATGGAGCAGCTGGTCGGCCAGACCCACGAGTCCAGCTCGATTGCCCAGCTCGACGGCTCGGACATCGTCTACGTGGCGAGGGTCGCCGTTCCCAAGATCGTCGCGCTGGTCGTGACGATCGGGACCCGGTTCCCGGCCATGCAGACCTCGCTCGGCAAGGTGCTGCTGGCGGCGATGCCACTGGAGGAGGCCGAGCGGGTCCTCGCCGAGCCGAGCCGATCGGGGATCACTCCTCGCTTCCTGCCGGCGCGCGAGGAACGCGCTGCCATGCTGCGGCGGGTCCGAGCCCGCGGCTGGGCGCTGACCGACGAGGAGCTCGCTGCCGGGATCCGGTCCGTGGCCGCACCGCTGCGGGGCGGGGACGGCCAGGTCATCGCCTCCCTGAACGTCAACACCCACGCGGCCGAGACTCCCGTCGAGGTGCTGACCGGGCAGTACCTGCCGCTGCTGCTGCAGACCGCCAGCGCCATCAGCGCCGACTGGGCGGCATACCAGTCGGCGCCGCAGGTCACCGTGGACCGGTCGGCTGCCCCGCCGCCCGCGCCGGCCGCTGCTGGCTAGCGCGACCCGTTCCGACGGCGCGCTGACACGGTCGCACCAGGGCTGAGCGGGGCCTTTCCGGAGACCTGTCCGGCTAGCGGACAAACTAGACTGCCCGCGAGATGCGCGTCCTGATCGTCGGCGGGGGCATCGCCGGACTCACCCTGGCGGCGAAGCTGGCGCGCCAGGGCCGCGAGCCGGTCGTAGCCGAACGGGCAGATAGCTACCGGGAAAGCGGATACGCGATCTCGCTGTATCCGTTCGGGTCGGCCGTGCTGCACGGGATCGGCGCCTATCCCGGATTCGCCGCCGCCAGCGCTGAGCTGAGGACGTATGAGATCGCCGGCCGCGACGGCGGCGTGATCCGCTCGGTCGATTTCGCCCGGCTGATGGCCGGCTACGGCCCCACGTACATGACCGCCCGGGGCACTTTGATCGAGTTGCTGCGGGCGGCGGGCGGCGGGCGCGTGGACCTGCGCATGGGGACGACGGTCAGCGAGCTCCGCGAGGCGGGATCACAGGCCGAGGCGTCGCTGAGCGACGGCTCCCGCGAGCGATTCGATCTGGTCGTGGGCTGTGATGGCATCGGTTCGGCCACCCGCGAGATGCTCTTCGGACCCCAGCCTGGCTTCGACACCGGCTGGGTTGGCTGGACGTGGTGGGGGCGGGCGGGGATCTTCCCGCCCGAGACGGCGCGCGAGCTGTGGCTGGCGGGCGCGCTGTTCGGCGTCTACCCGGTACCCGGCCGCGCGATGTACTTCGTCGCTGTACCCGCCGCCACCGCCCCCGCGGACGGGCTGAGCGAAGCAGAAGTGACGGCGAGGCTGCGCGGCGCGCTGGGCGAGGCGGCGGCGGTCCCGCAGATCGAGGCCGCGCTGGGTGAGGCCCGCCAGCTCTG
Organism: Streptosporangiaceae bacterium; assembly: GCA_030039095.1. The sequence goes on along the minus strand of JASHQP010000183.1, from coordinate 5,406 downwards.
GCCCTGGTCTCTGCGCGACGTCCGCTCACGGCCGCTGCGCAGGGGTCGTGTCGTCTTGTGCGGTGATGCCGGGACTGCCTTCCTGCCCACAGCGGGGGCCGGCGCCTCGGCCGCGCTCCGCTGCGCCGCCGCCCTCGCCGACGAGCTATCCCGTGCCGATGCCCGCCTCGTCCCGCTGGCTCTCGACCACTATCTGGAGCGAACCACCAGGCCGGTCCGCGCCAGCCAGCGCGACTCCCGCCGCCTGGCCCGCGGGATGTTCCTGCGAAGCGGTGCGCTCTGCCGGGGCCGCGATGTGGCCACCCGCCACATGCCGGCCCGCTCGATGATCGGCTCCATCCTCGCTGCGACGCGACAGCGGGTCTGAGAGACATCGCCCGCCGTAACATCGCTTGGCACGCGATAAAGACCATCAGATAGGTCTAGCCTTTCCTGTCATATCGCTTCGCGCGCCGGTCAGAAAAGCCGCAACATATTGCCGGCCAGTTTCACCCTGCTTGCGCACCGAAGGGCCGTCGTCCGCGTCTTTAGGACGTGGGAGATGTCATCGCGTATGGCGCGGTTTCCCCGCAGCTCGAGGGTGATGCGCGGGCGGCTGTGCTGCACCGCGGCTCGCATCTGCAGATCATCGCGTCGGCGGGCTCGGGCAAGACCGAGGTGGTTGCGCAGCGGTTCGCGCAGCTGATGGCCGACGGCGCCGACCCGGCGGGGATCATCGCGTTCACGTTCACCGAGCGCGCCGCGGACGAGCTCAGGGCCCGCATCTCCGCCCGGGTGGAAGAACGGCTCGGCGCCGGCTCGCTGGACAAGCTCGGCGCGGCGTTCGTGGGGACGATCCACTCCTACTGTTTCCGGCTGCTGCAGCAGCACGTTCCGCGGTACGAGACGTTCGACGTTCTCGACGAGCGGCGGCTGACCGCGTTCTTGTGCCGGGAAGCGCCCGCGCTCCGGCTCAAGGACCTGACCGGCAGACTCTTCGACTCGATCAAGGCGTTCCTGGAAAACCTCGAAGTCGTCGAGAACGAGCTCATCCCGGTCGGGCAACTCGACGACCCGTTCAAGGCCATGGCAGAGAAGTTTTACGGGCTCCTCGAACAGTTCCGGCTGCTGACCTACGGGCAGCTGATCGCCCGCGCGGTGGCCGAACTGCAGAAGCCGGACGTGGCGGCGAAGGTGCACGGTGCGCTGCGGCACCTGATCGTGGACGAGTACCAGGACGTCAACCCCGCGCAGGAACGGCTGGTCCGCCTGCTGACCGGCCCGCGGGTGGAGCTGTGCGTGGTCGGCGACGACGACCAGGCCATCTACCAGTGGCGCGGCTCCGACGTCCGCAACATCGTCGAGTTCGCCGGCCGCTACCCCGGCGTGCGCACGTTCACGATCACGGTCAACCGGCGCAGCCGCCCCCGCATCGTGCAGGCGGCCGCGTCGTTCGCCAGCTCGATCCCCGGCCGGCTGGACAAACAGATGAGCGCGTTCCGGCCGCCCGCCGGACCCGGCGGAGTCGAGGTCGTCACCTGGGCCGCGGACACCGAGGCCGACGAGGGCGAGCGCATCGCGGAGACGATCAGGCGGCTCCATGACAAGGGCCTGCCGTACCGGCGCATCGCGGTCCTGGTGCGCACCCGGGCCGCCTACCCGCGGCTGCTCGAGGCGTTCGACGCGCACGGCGTGCCGGTGCAGCCGGCGGGGCGCACCGGGCTGTTCGCGCGGCCCGAGGCGCAGGTGTTCGGCAGGACCTATGCCTGGCTGGTGGACCACCGGTGGTCGTCCGAGCCGCGCGCCTGGGGCGAGATTCCCACCGATGACGAGGTCTTCGACTCCTGCCGCGACCTGTACGGCCTGGACGACGTGCAGGAAAAGCACGTGCGGGAGCGGCTGCTGGCCCTCAAGGCCAGCGTTCCCAGCGAGGCCCGGCCGGTCAGCCTGGTCGCCGACTTCTACGAGCTTCTCGGCGACCTCGGCGTCGCCGGCTGGAACGCCGACGACGCGATGACCAGCTCCCGGCTGGGCACGCTCGCCCGGTGCTCGTCGATCCTGGCCGACTACGAGGCGGTCCGGCGGCGCAGCAGGCCGCACCCCGACGAAGCCGGCGCCCAGAGCGGCGGCCAGGACCGCGGCAGCTGGTACTACATGAACCTGGCGATCTACATCGCCAACTACGCCAAGGGCGCCTACGAGGACTTCGACGGCGAGCCCGACGTGCTGACCGACGCGGTCGACCTGACCACGATCCACAAGGCCAAGGGCCTGGAGTGGGACGCGGTGTTCGTGCCGTCGCTGACCACCAGCCGCTTCCCGTCGTCGCGGACCGGGCGGCCCCGCGACTGGCTGGTCCCGCGGCACCTGTTCAGCCCGCAGCGCTACGAGGGCTCCGACGCCGACGAGCGGCGGCTGTTCTACGTCGCGATGACCAGGGCACGGGACTGGCTGTCGCTGTCCCGCCACGAGCGCATCACCCGCAGGCGCGTCGGCGCCTCCCCGTACCACCAGGAAGTCACCGGCCACGCGGCCGAAATCCCGCTCCCCCTGCCCTCTTTGGAACAGATCCACAACGAGGACGCCGACGACCCGGTCACGCTGACGTTCAGCGAGCTGGCCGCGTACCGCGCCTGCGGGTTCTCTTACCGGCTGCGCACCGTGCTCGGGTTCCAGCCGCTCCTGGCGCCCGAACTGGGCTACGGCAAGGCCGTGCACCACATCCTGCGCGCGGTCGCCGAGTACACCACCCGGCACGGCTACCCGCCCGACGGCCTCGAGATCAGCCGGATGCTGGACGAGGGGTTCTTCCTGCCCGCCGCGAGCAAGACCGCCCACCACCAGCTCAAGGAGGCCGCCCGCCAGCTCGTGCACTCCTATATACGGGAGTACGACGACGACCTGCGGCGGGTCTGGGAGACCGAGCGGCCGTTCGAGCTGCACCTGCCCACCGCGATCGTCAGCGGCCGCGCCGACGTGATCCTGGACGTTGAGCACGGCGAGGTCCGCTCCCTGGCGATCGTTGACTACAAGACCTCCGCGGACCCGGCCGCCGGTGACGACTACGCCCTGCAGCTCGCCATCTACGCCGACGCCGGCCGGCGCGAGGGCCTGCCGATCGACGCCGCCTACATCCACGACCTCAAGGCCGCCGACCGCCAGCCCATCGACGTCTCCCCCGCCGCCATCACCGCCAGCGAGCAAGCCGTCGAATCCTCCGTCGCGAACCTGCGCCGGCGCGTCTTCAACGCCAGCCCCGGCCCACACTGCCGCCGCTGCGACGTCCACAGCCTCTGCCGCTGGGACGCGGGGGCGCCGCACGGGGCGCCTCGGTGACGCCGGACGAACTCATGGACCGGCTGTCCGGGCTGCGAAGAGCGCAGATCGGCGGGCGGCGGGCACCACACAAGCCACTGCTGTTGCTGTGGCTGTTCGGCAGGTTTGCGGCCACCGGCTCTGCGCTGGCGGCTTATGCGGAGGCCGCGGACCCTGTCAGCCAGCTCATCAACGACTTCGGGCCTCCGGTCAGAAGCCCGGCGCTGGAACGCCAGCGAGCGGCCATGCCGTTCGTGCATCTCGAGCGTGACCTATGGGAGCTTCGCGACCGCGACGGTAAGGACATAGGCCCGGACGTCCCCGAAAGAGCGCGATGGCTGCTCGACCACGGCGCGGTCGGAGAACTCCGCCCCGAGGTCACCACTCTCCTCGCCGACAGCACGACCTTGGCCGCGGCCGCGCGGCTGCTCCTGGACCAGCACTTCACGCCTCTGCTGAGCGAGATGATCTGCTCAGCAGTCAGCCTCGACCTCACCGTCCTCGAGGCGCCGCGGGTCTCGCGGACCTCAGCCCGCAGGCCACGCGCATCCGGCTTCGCCGAGGAAGTCCTGCGCGCCTACGCCTACCAATGCGCCATGTGCGGATTCGACGGCAGGCTCGGCCGCAACCCCGTCGCGATCGAAGCAGCGCACGTGCGCTGGCACAGCCAGGAGGGCCCCGACGAGCTGGCCAACGCGATCGCGCTGTGCTCGCTGCACCACGCGCTCTTCGACTGCGGGGTCCTCGGCCTCAACCCCGACCTGCGCGTCACCGTCTCCCCGCTCTACGTCGCGACCAGCCAGGCGGGCCGCGCCATCGACGCCCTCGCCGGCCAGCCGCTGCTCAACGTCCGGCCAGGCCAGCCGTCCGTCGACGTCATCTACGTCGACTGGCATACGATCCAGGTCTTCAAGAGCCACGGCCACCGGGCCGCATGAGAACTCTGCCGCCTCCGAGCATGGCAACGCTCCCGGCGGACGTGAAATCATGGGATCGTTCTGGACCGTGCTGATGATACGAACGCGTTTCTCCAAGGCGCGTCGTGGGGGGTAGCTACGCCCGTTGTGGACGGACTGAACGCACCCATAAGGTCGGAGGGGAGTTGTCAGTGAGCGAAGCTGACTTGACGGTGCAGGTTCAGTCACTGCCCGATGGCGACGATGACGAAGTCGCCGAAATGACCCAGCGGCTGCGAGCCCAGATTCTGGACCTCGACGTGGACGCGGTCGATCCTGTCGCCGACACGTCGCCCTCAGAAGGAGCGAAGGGTCTGGAGAGCCTCGTTGGCTTGCTCGCAGTCCGCTTGGGAAAGGAAGCCTTGCGCACCGTAGTTGGCGCTGTGGTCAATTGGGCCACGCGTACCGGCCATAGTGTGGACGTCACGATCGATGGCGAGACGCTCAGAGTCAACGGGGTCACTTCGGCCCAGCAGGAACGGATAATAAATGAGTACCTCGCCCGTCACGCAGCAGGGTCCGGAGATCACAGAAGCACCGCGGGGGGCGCTCCTCATAGCGACGGCTAATTATTCTGACGCCGACCTCCCCAACCTCCCCGCCGCGGCCAGCGATGCCATGGAAATGGCCGAGGTGCTGGGTAACCCCCGAATCGGGGGGTTTGACGTGACCTCGATCGTGGACGGCAACGCACGCGACATCCAGATAGCGATAGAGGACTTCCTGCAGGGGCGAGGGCGGAACGAAACGGTAGTGCTGTATCTCTCCTGCCACGGGCTTCTCGATGACTGGGACAATTTGTACTTCGCAGCGGCGGACACCTATAACAATCACCTGACGTCGACCGGGATAGGCGCGGCCTGGCTGTGGAACCGGCTGGACGAAACCCGGGCCACGCGCCAGGTCATCATCCTGGACTGCTGTAACAGCGGGGCATTCGCTCGCTCTGGCGGCAAGGGCCAGGCCGACGCGGAATTGGACCTGAAGCACTTCTTGCCGCAAGGCCAGGGCCAGGCCGTGCTGATGGCGTCGAGGGCAAAGCAGCGTTCGTGGGTTGGCGACCCGTCAGGCAGAGTGGCCGCCCCGTCAGTTTTCACCAGTGCACTGGTTGAGGGGCTACGGTCCGGAGCCGCTGACGGCGACGGCGACGGGTGGA